>CAIYSA010000090.1 GCA_903928655.1 uncultured Bacteroidota bacterium | reverse complement strand
GAACTCTCTTTTTAATTTTATCTAAATTCCAGGGAGCATTTTTTAAAGCTTTTTGATAATTTGCATCACCTTCAATCCAATACTCAATTTTACGAAAAATCATTTCCATGAAAATTGTTTGAGGACAAGCCCAGCCACAAAATAATCTTCCAAATACAACTGTAAATAAGGCAATGAAAACAATAAAGATGAGCATTCCTAAACCAAAGATAAAAAAATCTTGTGGCCAAAAAATAGCGCCAAATAATATGAATTTTTTTTCAGCTACATTAAATAAAAATAAAGGCTCTCCATTATATTTAATAAACGGTGTAACAAAAAGTACTACTAAATATAACCAAGTAAAATAGGTTCTAAAATCGTAGTACTTTCCTTTTGGTTTTGTAGGGAATATCCAAGCTCGATCACCTTCTTTATTTATTGTTGTGATGCTGTCTCTAAAGGATTCATCGTGATTTTCGGACTGTTTATTATCGGGAACGTTCATTATTTTTTGCCAACATTTACACTATCTGCTTTTATATTTATGTTTAAGCTATCGTTTTTTATGATTGTAGAATCATTAAGTGGAGCAACTCCAGCTTCGCTATATAAATCACCTTGTGGTGCCTTAGGATTTGGAGGATTTGTACCTTTTAAAGTTCTAATATAAGAACTTACTTGAGCCATTTGAATTGGAGATAAATCATCTTTCCAAGATTTCATACCTTTTTCAACCCAACCGTATTTTAGAGTTTTAAATAAATCCTGAATACTTCCACCGTGTATCCAGTATTCATCTGTTAAATTTGGACCAACAGTTCCTTCGCCACCTTTACCATGACAAGCCACACAATTTGCAATAAATAAATCTTTACCAGCTGTAATGTCAGATGCTTCAGTTAAAACTTTAACCGTATTCTCATCTACATTATTAGCAGAAGTTTTCATAAACTCATCCACTTCAATTTTTGCTTGAGCAATCGCGTTATCATATTCTTTACCTTGTAAATCTCCAGTTTTAAAAACGTGGAAGTGAAGCAAATAAATCACACCAGTAACGATAGTTAAATAGAAACCATATTTCCACCAAGGTGGTAAATTATTATCTAATTCCTTAATGCCATCATAATCATGATCTAACAAAATACTTTCTTCTTCCTCAATAGGAACAACATCTGTTAAACTCTTCAATATTTTTGATTCCACTTTAATAGGTTTACCTGCTTTAACTATTGTTAAATGAGTTTTAACTAAAAAATTAAATTGGTAAAACATTAATCCAAGTACAAATAATTCTACAAAAACTAAAAACAATAAGAAGTAAAATGTGAATTGATCAATACCACCAATTCTTCCATCATCAATAACTTTAGCTAAAACTGCATCTTGAGCCATCATTGAAACTGATGAAAATAACAATACAAGTGAAACGATATTTTTTATTGATGAATTATTACTATCATCTTTTTTAGAATTAAATTTATTTTGAAGATAATCGCTATCAGCAATATTTTTAAAAACACCACTAAATGCAACAATCACAATTGCAAGTACTATTATTAAACCTACTAAGGTTAAAAATAACACATTAGTAAAATATGAAGTTGTTTCTTTTACGGCTTCATCTTGACAGAAACCAACTGCAGGTATTAATAGAGTCACTGCGAGATATTTTATTTTATTAAAATTTGTCATAAGTCTTAATTATTTATTTTCGTTAATAGGAAGATTTCTTAATTTTTCGAAATGTTCTTTATTGCCATTAATTACATACAAAGTAACCAATGCAAAAAATGCAACAAATATGATTAAGGATACTAAAGGATACATTCCGATTCCAGTAATGCTTTCCAAATAATTTATAAATTTCATAATATTAATATTTTTTAGTTGATACTTATTTTGATGCTTTTACTTTAATATCAGTTCCCATACGTTGCAGATAACCAATTAATGCAACAATTTCTCTATCAGGAAGCGTTTCAATACCATCTTTTTTCAAGTTTGCAGTAATTTGTTTAGCTTGTTTTTCCATGTCTTGAATAGCTATATTTTCATAACCTGCAGGATAAGGAACTCCTAAACGAATCATTGCTTTTATTTTTGACATAGTTGAATTTGCATCTAATTGATCCTCTAATAGCCAAGGGTAAGAAGGCATAATAGAGCCTGGTGCCATTGAGCTTGGCTCTATCATGTGATTATAATGCCAGCTATCTGGATATTTACCACCAATTCTAGCTAAATCCGGTCCAGTACGTTTACTACCCCATTGAAATGGATGATCATAAACAAATTCGCCAGCTTTTGAATATTCGCCATAACGTGCTGTTTCACTTCTAAAAGGACGAATCATTTGAGAGTGACATGTATAACAACCTTCTCTGATATAAATATCACGACCCTGTAATTCAAGCGGTGTATAAGGTTTAACACTTGATATTGTTGGAATATTTGATTTGATTAAAAATACAGGTAGAAATTCGATTAAACCACCAATGGCAACAACCACTAAACTTACAATCATTAATTGAATTGGTTTACGTTCAATCCAACGGTGCCAGTGCTCTTTAGAGTGTGATTGATAATTACTAGTTAATGCCGGTGCTTCGTCTTCTTCTATTTCTAGGAACGTACCAACTTTTATAGTTTTAATTAGGTTATACGTCATTAAAATAGCTCCAGTTAAAAACAATGCACCACCAATTGAACGAGCTATATAGAATGGAATCATTTTAGTTACAGTATCCAAAAACTGCCATTTTAATTGACCTTCTGGTGTAAAATCTTTCCACATCGAACTTTGCATAAAACCTGCCCAATACATTGGCACTGCATATAATACAATACCTAATGTTCCAATCCAAAAATGCATGTTCGCTAATTTTTGTGAATATAATTTTGTTTGAAATAATCTTGGTATTAACCAATATAATATACCAAAAGTCATAAAACCATTCCAACCTAATGCACCAACGTGAACGTGAGCTACAATCCAATCAGTATAATGTGCAATAGCACTTACACTTTTTAAAGATAACATTGGACCTTCGAAAGTTGCCATTCCATAAGCGGTAACTGCAACAACTAAAAACTTTAATCCAACATCATCACGCACTCTATCCCAAGCACCACGTAGAGTTAATAATCCATTAATCATTCCACCCCAAGATGGTGCAATAAGCATTACTGAAAACACAACACCTAAAGATTGAGCCCAATCTGGAACAGCAGTGTATAATAAATGATGTGGACCTGCCCAAATGTATAAGAAAATTAATGCCCAGAAATGTACAATTGATAAACGGTAAGAATAAACCGGACGTTGAGCAATTTTAGGCAAGAAATAATACATTAAACCTAAATACGGAGTAGTTAAGAAAAACGCTACCGCATTATGTCCATACCACCATTGTACTAGTGCATCCTGAACACCTGCGTATACTGAATAAGATTTCCAAAAAGAAACTGGTATTTCAATTGAGTTTACAATGTGCAACATGGCAACTGTAACAAACGTTGCTATATAAAACCAAATAGCAACATACAAATGACGCTCACGACGGCGAATAATTGTTCCAAACATATTCCAACCAAATACAACCCAAACTAATGTTATAAGGATATCAATTGGCCATTCAAGCTCTGCATATTCTTTACCAGTAGTTTTACCCATTATTAAAGTTGCAGCAGCTAATACAATAATTAATTGCCAACCCCAAAAATGAATTTTACTCAATAAATCGCTAAACATACGCGCTTTTAATAAGCGTTGTAATGAATAATAAACACCCATAAAAATTCCATTACCAACAAAAGCGAAAATAACTGCATTGGTATGTAATGGACGTAAACGACCAAACGTTGTATAAGGCAATGACAAATTAGCTGCAGGTAAGTATAATTGTATTGCGACTATTAATCCCACAAGCATACCTACTAAACCCCAAAGTATGGTTGCATATGCAAACATCTTAACCGTTTTGTTGTCGTATTGAAATTTTTGTAGTTCCATATTATTTTGTTTTTTTTGGTTGATTATTTATTTCTTGTTTATTTTCTTGTTTCGTTGTATTATCAAATAACATTCTTACCGAAGGTGTATAATCATCCTCGTATTGATTACTTCTGACAGACCAAATAAATGCTATCAAAAAACCTATTGCAAGCAGTAAACTTGCTCCTACCATTATATAAATTGCGCTCATTTCGGATGTAAATTTAAGTTGTTAAATTTTCCTATAATTGACATAAATCATCCCATTTAATGACTTTTATCAGTATTTTATTTTTTTAATTTTAGCTCGTAATAAGTGCTTAAGCCTGTTGTCAACAAAACAATACTAATAGAACTTATTGGCATTAAAATAGCAGCTATTACAGGCATTAAATCACCTTGAACAGCAAAATATATTCCTATAAAATTATATAAGATAGAAAGTACAAAACTTGCATAAATAATTATTTTTTCTTTTCTGCAATAATTAATTAACTCTTTTAATAAAATGAATTTTTTACCAGACAAAACTGCATCACAAGCTGGTGAAAAATTATTCGTATTATCACTAATGGCAATTCCAACTTCACTTTGTTTTAATGCACCTGCATCATTTAAACCATCACCAATCATCAATACTTTTTTATGTTGCATTTGTAATTGCTTGATAAAATTTAATTTATCTTCAGGTTTTTGATTAAATAACATTTCTGCTTTATCACCAAATAGTGTTCTTAAATATGGTTCTTCAGAAGCATTATCGCCAGATAAAATTTTTAAATCAAATTGAGAACCTAAATCGAAAACAATTTCTTTTAATCCTTTTCTATAAGCATTTTTTATAGTAAAAAAGCCTAAAGGCGATTCGTTGATACTTATATATACTTTACTTCCAGCATTTAATTCAATAACCTGCTCACCTAAAACAAATTCAGATGAACCCATTTTAATACTGTTTTCATTAATTATTGCGGTTGTTCCTAATCCTTTAAATTCTTGATAATTTTTCACATTTAGAACTTTGCTAAATGGCAAATATGAAATAATACTTTTACTTAATGGGTGGTTAGATTGATTAGCCAAAGAACGAATTAATTGGGACTGTTCAACAGTTAAGTCTTTGCCACTAAAAGAAATTTCAGAAGTTCCTTGTTCGGTTATTGTACCTGTTTTATCAAACACAATGGTATCAATATCACTCATATTCTCAATAACAGATGAGTTTTTAACATACAATTTATATTTATTTAAAATACGAATCATATTACTGTTTGTAAAAGTAGCACTTAATAATAATGCACACGGACAAGCAACAATCAATACTGAAGTTGCGGCTCCCCAAACTTTTGATGAATCATTAATCATCCAATAAATAGCAGAAATAATTGCAATCGAAAATAAAATATATGTGAAATACCGACTTACCTGATGAATAAATGAAACTTTTACATCTTTCTTATCTTCAGTAAATGTTTCATTATTCCATAATTGAGTTAAGTAACTTTGAGATACTTCTTTGATGACTTCTAACTTAATAGCACCCGATGTTTGTTTTCCACCAGCATAAATAATTTCGCTTATCGATTTTTCTACAGGAATTGATTCGCCTGTTACAAAACTATAGTCGATAGTTGCCTTACCTAAAAACAACATCGCATCGGCAGGAACAATTTCATTATTATGGATTTTAATACGATCACCAATTTTTAATTCCGATACTGAAATTTGTTTTTCTGTTCCATCCGCATTAATCACACTAACTCCTAAAGGAAAATAAGAAGTAAAATCACGTTCAAAAGAAATACTTTGATATGTTCTGTTTTGAAAATAGCGACCAACCAACATAAAAAACACAATGCCCGACATAGAATCTAAATAACCAGAACCAGTATTGGATATGATTTCATAAACACTTCGGGTAAATGTAATAAGCACTGCCAATGCAATTGGAGCATCAATATTTAAAAAACGTTGGCGAAGACCTTTATATCCAGAAATAAAAAAATCAGATGCCGAATAAAAAAACACAGGAAGTGATAAAAATAAATTTAAATAATTAAACCAAAATTTTAAATCAGCATCGTCAGATTTACCTAAAGAAAAATATTCTGGAAAACTCAACATCATGATATTTCCAAAACAAAAACCAGCTATTCCTAATTTAACAATTCTTGTTGTATCATACTTTTTTATTTTGGTTGAGCTTATATCATTTAAGCTAATATGAGGTTCGTAACCAATAATTGTTAAAGCTTCGGCAACTTTTTTTAATGAAGTTGTATTATAATTATAAATAATTGTTACTTCTTTTTTTATAAAATTAACTTGAGATTTTATAATCCCTGAATCTAATTTATTTAAATGTTCTAAAATCCAAATACAAGAAGCACAATGCATTTGCGGTAAATAAAAAATCACATGTTGATGTGTTTCGTCTTGAAAATGAGTTAATTTCTTGATGATTTTTTCATCATCTAAAAAATCATATTTACCTTTTCTAATTTCCTGCTTTTGATTGATGCCTGGCTTACTTTCGATATCATAATATGAGCATAAATCGCTTTTATTAATAATTTCAAATACAGTTTGGCAACCTCGGCAACAAAAAGATTTCTCTTGGATGTGAAAATTAGTATTACTTGTATCTTCGCCACAATGGTAACAAGTTTCTTTTTCAATTGTTTTTTCTAGTACTTCCACAATGCGAAATTAAACGGATTCAGAATTTTAAAAACTGATAAAAATCAGTTTTTTAGTTGATAAAGGTCAAAATAAAGCAGTTAATGATGTTCAAAAATAAATGTATCCTTCTTAATTAAATCAGTTGTGTAATTATATCCGATCTCAATAATTTCATCCATTCTTTTAAAATCAAATAATCCAAATTCGGAAAGTCTTTTCGGTTCGATTAAAAAATCGATTTTTTCAATATTTCTAAGTGTATTTTCTTTTATACACAAATGAATAAAACGTTCGAATTGAAAAATTAAATTTCTATTACCATCAAATTCACTCATAGGATTTACATGAATGGCAATTACTTTTAAATCAGAGTTATAAAACGGTTCAACAGGCAAATTACTGCAAATACCTCCATCACAATAAGGCACTTCTTTAATTATAATTGGCTGATATAGCAATGGAATTGAAGAAGAAGCAAGAATTGCCTCAATAATATTTCCACTCTCAAAAATTTGTTGATCTCCATTATTTAAATTTGTGGCACTTATAAATAATGGCATTTTTAATGTTTCAAAATTTCGACTTCTCAAATTATTTTTCAATAGATTTGATAATTTATCATTAGATAAAAAACCCCCTTTAATCGAATAATTAAAATTTACAAGGGATTTATTCTTCTCTAAAATTTCAACAATATCTTCAAGAGAAAATCCATCACACAAAAACGCACCTATTACTGAACCTGCACTTGTGGCACTAATTGAATTAAAAGAGATGCCACTTTCTTTCAATGCTTTTATTACACCCAAATGAGCGTAAGCTCTTGCACCACCGCCAGATAAAACTAAATTGTAATTATTTACCATTTATTTTATTATTGAATAAATAATTTTAAATCTAATATTAACATCAAAAAACTATAAATAAATTAAACATGAAAAGTTAAAATAGGAATTGGACTATTGAATGCAACTTCTTTGGTAGCGCTAATATGAAATAAATTATCAAAAAAAGAATAATCTTTTTGTTCAAGAACAACAATATCAACATTATGACCATCTATAAAATCCAAAATAGCTTTGCTAACATTGTCGTTGGTTAAGATAAATGTTTTATGATTTGTTTGATCTAATTTATGTTCAACAAAAGTATCAAGGTTTGATTCTGCTTCATCTATAAAATGGTTATTAGGAATAACATGAAGCACATAAAGCAGTGAACCCAAAATGGCATTTATATATTTAATTTTTAATAATCCTTCATGTCCATTACTCGAAGTATAGTACTTGCTTGCATATGCAATACTTTGTATTTTTTTATACTTATAGTTTTTGGGAATAATAAATAACGGAACACTAATTTCTCGTGATAAAGAAACTGCATTACTTCCAAGTAGAAACTTACCAAGCATTGTATCATGACCGGTAATTCCCATTACAACAAAATCTACATTTTTTTCAGAAATAAAAACTTCGATAGTTGATTTTAAATCTCCTGATTCTGCAAAATAGTCAACATCGCCTATTAAAAAATCATCTTTTTTTAATTGTTTTGCTTTGTTTTTCAATAATTCTAAATTGTCTTCTTTGCTTTTACTAATTACATAGGATAAATCTTGAAATTCATTATTTACTAATGGAATTGAATCAACATGTAGTAAAATAATTTTGAAAGATAAGTAATTAGCTAAACCAACTGCATAATTTAATGCGTTTTCAGAGGTTTCAGAGAAATCTATAGGAACTAATATTGAATTCATAATAACAAGTTTTATACGAAGTTATATTTTGAATATTAGTCAATAGGTAAACTTTATCAGTTTTATAAATGATTTTAATCAGTTTTATTAGAATTTATATAAATAAATTTGTGAATATGAAGATAAAATTTTTAGGCGCTACCGAAACTGTAACGGGTAGTAAACATTTAGTAACAACAGAAAAAGGATTTGCAATTTTATTAGATTGTGGCTTATATCAAGGAATGGGTAAGGAAACAGATACTTTAAATCGTAATTTAGATTTAACTCCATCAGAAATAGATGTTGTTATATTATCACATGCTCATATAGATCATTCAGGTAATTTGCCATTATTAGTAAAAGAAGGTTTTTTAGGTTCGATATATTGCACGCCTCCAACTTTGGAAGTAGTAGAAGTTTTACTTTACGACAGTGCAAAAATACATGAAAGCGATATTAAATACGTTAATAAAAAAAGAGAACAAAGAGGTGAAGCTCCAATTGTTCCTTTATATACAACCAAAGATGTTGATCGTTGCATGAAACATTTTAAAACAGTTCCTTACCACGCCGATTACGTTTTAAACGAAGATGCAACCCTTACCTTTACTGATGCTGGCCACATACTTGGAAGTGCAGTTGTTAATTTAAAAATAAAAGACATTAGCGATAAAATAATAAACTTAACTTTTACTGGCGATGTTGGAAAATACAATGATATGCTTTTAAAAAATCCTGAACCATTTCCACAAGCCGACTATATTATTTGTGAATCAACTTATGGAGATAGATTACACGAAGTTGATAGTGATGCGGAATTACATTTATTAAATGTTGTAAAAGATACTTGTGTTGAAAGAAAAGGAAAATTAATCATACCTGCATTTAGTTTAGGAAGAACTCAGGAAATTGTATTTATTTTAGATAAATTAAAAAACAAAGGTTTATTACCAAATATCAAAGTGTATGTTGATAGTCCATTATCAACAAATGTAACGGATATCATGAGAGAAAACGTGGTATGTTTTAATGAAAAACTGCAAGAATATATTAAAACAGATCCAGATCCATTTGGATTTAGTAATTTAAAATATATAAGAGAAAAAGAAGAATCAATGGCTTTAAATACAAGTAAAGAACCTTGTATTATCATTTCAGCTTCAGGAATGATGGATGCCGGAAGAATTAAACATCATTTAAGAAACAACATTTCTGATTCAAAAAACACAATATTAGTTGTTGGTTATTGCACCCCAAATTCGCTTGGAAGACACATTAGAGATGGACAAAAAGTAGTTAAAATTTTTGGTGAAGAATATGAAGTCAATGCAAAAATAGAAGTTATTGACTCCTACAGCGCTCATGCTGATTATAGCGAATTGCTTCGTTTTTTATCTTGCCAAGATAAAACTAAAATTAAAAAATTATTTTTAGTTCATGGCGACATTGACGCAAAAATTTCTTTTAAAGAAAAATTATATGTTGAAGGTTATAAAGACATTATTATTCCTAATAAACGAGAATCATTTCATTTAGATTAGTTATTTAATAACATCAATTTATAATTGAGTTTTACCAATTCATGACTTTTATCAATTTAAAAACTGATAATTGTCAGTTTTTTTTCCCAATTACTCAAATACCTTAGGTGATTGTATTAAATATGAATATATTGGAGAAAAATAATTTAACAAAAATGGAAAGCTTACAAGCGCTATTTGAGTTTGCTACTGAAGGTATTATAATTTCTGATAAATCAGGTGTAATCGTAAGGGCAAATCCTAGTTCCGAAAAATTATTCGGTTATGAAAAAGGCGAGTTAATTAATCAAAAAATTGAAATATTAGTTCCAAATAAACTATCGCATTCACACGAAAAGCATAGGGATAATTATCATCATAACCCTCATCCACGATCTATGGGAAGAGGGATGGATTTATTTGGAAAAAAGAAAAATGGCGAAGAGCTTCCAATTGAAATTAGTTTGAGTCATTATAAATCCGACGAAGAACAATTTGTTATTGCTTTTATCATAGATATATCGGAAAGAAAAATAGCCGATGAAAAAATTAAACGAAGCAATGCAGAACTTGAATTAAAAGTAGAGGAGCGAACAAAAATACTAAAGGAAACAATGTATGAACTTGAAGCCTCAAAAGAGGAATTAAGTATGGCTTTAGAAAAAGAAAAGGAATTAAATGATATGAAATCTCGATTTGTATCAATGGCATCTCATGAATTTAGAACTCCATTAAGTACCATTTTATCTTCAGCCTCATTAATTGGAAAATATAAAATAACTGAAGAAGAAGATAAAAGGCATAAACATGTTGATCGTATTAAATCAGCGGTATCTAATATGACCCTTATTTTAAATGATTTTTTATCAGCTGGTAAATTAGAAGAAGGAAAAATAACTATTAATCTAGTTTCAATAAATATAGCAGAATATATTAATGAAAGCATTACTGACTTAACTAATTTTTTAAAAAAAGGTCAAACTGTAAATTACACTCATCAAGGCAATAAAGAGTTTGTTTCGGATAAACAGTTTTTAAAAAATATTATGATAAACTTAGTTTCGAATTCGAGTAAATTTTCGCCTGAAAATAAATCTATAGATATTAACACAATCGTTACTAATTCGGAATTAAAAATCACTGTGAAAGATAATGGAATTGGTATTCCTGTTGATGAGCAAAAAAACTTATTTGAACGTTTCTTTAGAGCTAAAAACGCTTTAAACATACAAGGTACCGGCTTAGGTTTAAGCATTGTTGCTAAATATATAGAAGTTTTAAAAGGAACAATTACATTTGAAAGTGAATTGAATAAAGGAACTATATTTTACATAACCCTACCATTACAAGATGAAGACAATACTACTAATTGAAGATAATAATGAGGTTAGAGAAAACACCGCAGAGATTTTAGAATTAGCAAATTTTAAAGTTTTACAAGCTGAAAACGGAAAAGTTGGTGTTGAACTTGCTGTTGCTAACCATGTCGATTTAATTATTTGCGATATCATGATGCCAGTATTAGATGGCTATGGCGTCATTCACTTAATTAGCAATAACCCTAAAACAGCATATATTCCTTTTATTTTTTTAACAGCAAAATCAGAAAGAGGTGATTTTAGAAAAGGCATGGAATTAGGTGCTGATGATTATATTACCAAACCATTTGATGATATTGAACTTTTAAGGGCAGTTGAAAGCAGGTTAAAAAAATCGGAAGTATTAAAAAATGATTATTCGAGAGATGAAATTGGTATAAATACATTTTTAGATGAAGCCAAATCTGTTAAAGAATTAAAAAACTTAAGCGATTCGGCAAAAGTAAAAAACTATAAAAAGAAAGAATTAATATATACAGAAGGTAATAATCCAAACTATTTATACTTATTACAAAAAGGTAAAATAAAAACATTTAGAGCTCACGAATACGGCAAAGAACTTATTATTTCACTTTTAAAAGATGGTGACTTTTTCGGCTACACTGTTTTATTAGACGAAACGCCTTATAATGAAAGTGCTGAAGCGCTTGAAGATTCGAGTGTTGTATTGATACCAAAAGAAGATTTTTATGCTTTATTAAATAACAACCATGGAGTAATGAAACAATTTGTTAAATTACTATCCAATGAAATTCAGGAAAAAGAAGAGCAACTTTTAAAAATGGCATACAGCAGTGTTAAAAAAAGAGTTGCCGAAGCACTTATTAAACTTCAAAAACAATACCAACAAAACAATACTGAAACGTTTAATATTTCTATTTCTCGTGAAGATTTAGCAAACATAGTTGGTACAGCAACCGAATCTCTCATCAGAACATTAAGTGATTTTAAACACGAAGGTTTAATTGAAATTAAAGGAAGTAATATTACAATTTTAGATATTACAAAATTTGAAAGTTATATTAAAAAATATTTTTAGGAATAAAACCGATTAACTTTTTGAATTAATAGTATTGAATAAACTTCAAATTAGAAACTTGAGTATATTTAAATAATTCTTTTAAGGATGCGTTTGATTTATTGAGTGTGTAAATCTGAATTAGTTTCCAAAAAACAGTCTTTAAACTATTTACATAACTATTTGGGATATTAACAATGATAAAAGTTTCTGCTATACACGAAAAAACAATACGTTGCTCTAAATTATCCCATTTATCAATATTAAGAGTGCAATAATTGATTAAATACTGGGCATGAAATTGAAATTTAATAGCATCATCCTGAAATTTTAGAAAAAATAATTTATACGATAAATAACGAAATCGAGGATAAATATGAAGTTTTTCTATTTGCTTATCCGTTAAACTATACTTTTTATATAATTGGTTTCCTACCAATTTTATTTTTTCAACTTGATTATTTTTTACATGGTGTCGGAATAAAATACATCTACCGAAAATAAAATCATTTAATTCTTTAGTACTATTTTCTGGTGAAATGTTATTTAAATAATAGCTTAAACCCAATTCATAATCTTTAATTGTAAAATCAATATCGACAGACTGTTCAAAAAAATACTGCCTCACAAAAGGTAATTGAGAAAAGTTTTTAAAAAAAGTTAAATTACTTTTTGTGTTTGAATGAAGTGCTTTATAAAATTCAATTCCTAAATTAATATAATCAGGAAAATCAACTTCTTCAATTTGTTCAACAAAATTGTATAATGGTTTTAAACTGTTTCCATCCAAGCAAAAATGAACTAAACTTTTAATTGGTTTTTCAGCATGGTCTATTAAACCAAAACTAACATCAATATCTTTCTTTTTTAAAAACCAAATTTCAAAATGATGCAAATCTTTTTCTCCACAAAAAGCTGCTAAAGCGTCTAATGTGTGTTTATAAAACGAATGCTTATTATTATAATTAATAAAAAAACGATACAAGGTG
>CAIYSA010000089.1 GCA_903928655.1 uncultured Bacteroidota bacterium | reverse complement strand
TTTTTTCCAGTTTGTAATTTTAAATTAACTCGAAATTGGAAGTATTTTTAAAACTTAAAAAACCAATAACTTGCCGCTTATGAGTAAGGGTAGTTATTGGTTGATTTTTTTTGCTCCGTTTTTTTAATGGAATATGAACTCCATTTTTTAATAAAACATGTTATTATTAATCTATATTAATTTCCATAATAAAAATTTACCATCACGACTTCTGTAACTAGAACTTGTTAAAGTTTGATATTTAGTATCATAAATAAAATTATCTGTAATTGGATCAGGATATATCTCTTTATCAGAACAAGAACATTTGATAGAAATTTTATTTCCGATAATAGTGCATTTACCAGGACACTCATCTATTATTGTCTTACCATTTATAATGTTAGTTATTACATATATTACAATTGTATTTGATTTAAAAAATAGAGTTGTGGTACTGTTTGGTATATTATCGATTTGCTCGAAACTTTTACCAATCAAATTAGTTGCATTTTGAGCATTTGTTATCCCAAATGACAATATTATTGTTGCTATAATTAATATTTTTTTCATTTTATTTTTGCTTTTAATTTAATTAATGGTTATGAATTTTTAGCTTTTTAATTAAAAGTCATACAAATGAACAAGATTTATTATTTGATATTAAAATGATTTTATTCATTACGAAATATACTTTCAAATATGAAGTTCAAAGGTTAAAATAACCAATAACTTACCACTTATGAGTAAGGGTAGTTATTGGTTTTATTATTTAATTGATTTAATTTATTATTTCGCTTTTGGGGCACTAACTTCTGAAGTACCTGTTGCGGTTACTCTATAATATTGCACAATACCCCAATTTCTCATTGTCATTACTAAACTTACATTACCAACAGCACCTTGGCTTTTAAGATCATCAGCTGCTCTTTTAGCTATCTGCCTTGGAACTGTTAAAGTTAATATTCCGAAACCAGCTCGATCAGCTTTTACTTCTTTTCCAGTTGTAGGTTTAATGTCAGTAATAGATACGCTTTGCATCGAAATACAACTCGTCATTGATCCGGCAATAAGTAGTGTAAGAGCTAACTTTGTAATTGTTTTCATTTCTGTAAATTTTATATCTTTCCTACTCTTATGGCTTTTCAGAGTACGCCCCGTTTTTTAGAGTGGGTTCTGAACTCCACTTTTTTAAATTATTTTACTAAAAAAATATTTTATATTCTAATTAAGTATTTGTTATTCAATCAATTTTATTGATTTATTTTAAATAAAATGTTTGTTCACCTGATTGACCTTTTCCAACTATTAATTTGCCTTTGTATAATCTAAATCCAAAATTATTACCATCTTCTGAACTCATGCCTTCTAAATCTGCAAAAGATCCATACGTAGTTATAGCTACATTAATAAAATAAAATTTATTTCCATTTTTATTTTTCACTTTGATTCCATATGTATTGTATGATGAAATATATCCATATTCTACTTCTAAACCATTTTCTGAATTATAAAATGTTTTACCATCCATATAGGTAATTACCCTACTTTCATCTGTAAATAAATTGGTTTGCGACTTAGCACTTAAGCTGAAAATTACAGCTAAGAATAAAAATAATTGGTTTAGTTTTTTCATAATATTTTATTTATAATTCAATTGATTTTTTAAATTTAATTATTTAGCAATATCAAATTGTAACAAATTATTTTAAGTCGTTACTTATTGTATTTTTGTTTTAAATCAACCTTATTTCGTTTTTTATGAAATAATATTATCTATAATTTTTTTTATTTTATAACAACTTTAACATTTCTATCAAAATTACCTTGAGAAAGAGTATCTGTCTTATAAAAACCATCTTGTGCTATTGCTGAATAAGTCGCATCTTCGTTTTCACATATTAATAATCTATCATTTGTTGTAAAACCATCACGGTGAATTTCAACAAAGTAACTAGTCGGAGTTCTTTTGTATTTCAGTAATTTAAAAGTATTAAAATTGTTTTTATTATATGTGTCTACATAAGATACCGTTTTTTTAATTAAGTCAATTACGATAATATACTCCCACTTTAAAACTCGAGTGTATGTTACTAAGTCTTGGTCTTTAGCAATTTTAAAATCTAAAAATTTAGACCAAGTCATTTCTTGCACAGTATCAATAGTTACAGTAATACTTTTGATTGGTTTTTGTGTAAAACCTGTAGTTGTTAAAACTACGAACACTATTGATAAGATTGTTTTTTTCATATTGTAGGGGTGTAAAAATTCAATATTAGACTATAAATTTAAAGCTTTCTCTGGTTTAAAGTAAAAATGATTTTTATGAATCTTGAACATTAA
>CAIYSA010000088.1 GCA_903928655.1 uncultured Bacteroidota bacterium | reverse complement strand
TCTAAATAATGGAATATAAAAAGTTGTACCGGCATGAATAAAACGTAAACTAAAACCCGTAGGCGCTACCGATATAGTACTTATAACGTTTGCGCCCTCAATTTGTAATCCTTGGGTTCCCACTTCGTTATTAATAATTATATTTATATCAGTTAAATTAAAAGTACTGCCTAGTCTAACATAAGGACAATTAATTATTGTATTATTCGGGTCTTTTATAAACGTACCCCCCCCCGTTTGTCCTTGAGATATTATTTGGTCGGGATTATTTGGATTTCCTATTTCTACAAGTTCATTTGCTGCATCAAATTTAGCCATTTGGTCAAGTGCTAAGTTTAAAATAACAGTTTGCCCCGTTGCTGGTGTTGAACTTATTAAACTATCAATGAACGTTCCGTTATCATTAACTGGCACAAAATCATTTGTTGGGTTAACATTTGCCCCAGTACCTCCGTTATTAATTGTTATTGCTGCCATAAATCATTTTTTTTAATTACTTGAATTAAATTACCAGTTACATTTACGCCAAAGTCTATCTTATAAACAGTAGAATCTATTTCACCTACATTCCCTTGTATAGATAATGACCCAATGCCGTTAGGTTGCAGTGATACATTGTTAATTTTTACAATGTTTGAACCAGTGTTCAAAAAAGTAATGGCATTACATTTGCTTTCTAAATCTGTATTTTTAGAAATTTCAATTACTTCAATTACGTATTTATTTTGCATTTATTAAATCTTTTATTCGTTCACTCAATTGAGTTAAAATATTATTGTTATTAATTATAACTTCAGTAGTTCTGGTTTCAATTGTAAACATTCTTTCCATTAAAGAAGTATATCTTAAATTTTGTTCGTCTTGCAATTTTGTTTGTCTAGGCCGCTCAATAAATAAGTAATAAAATATTAACACTACTGGCACGCCAAAACTTTTGGCTAATTCTATATATTCATTCATATTAATATAGTCCAGAAGGTAAATTGTTTACATACTTTATAATGCTATCCATTTGTTTTTCACTTAAACCAGTGTTACCAATAGGTAACTTATAGCCGCTTTTAATATATTCAAATAAGTTATCACCGTACTTTTTTGAAAAGGTTTCACATAAAAAAGATACTTGACTTTTATACTTTAATTTTTGAAAAACATTTAAAATTTTTGTATAGTCACTTGTTAAATATCCAATTGCGTCTCTTATATCTTTAGAAAATTGCAAAGCAAAAGAAGATTTCATTAGATGTATTTTCTTTTTATTGCCTTTCGGTTTTATAGTTTTATAATATCCTGGATTGAATGGATTAACATCTGGCGTTGATTCCACTAGTTGCATTGCTTCCTTTTCTTCTTTACTTTGTGTTATGTTTAATTTATCTAACACACCCTTTCCGAATTTACTAATAAAATAAATTCCAACGCCCGCAAATATTAAATAAGCTATATTTTTTGTTTCGTTACTATTCATAATTACATACTTCGCAACATGCCTAAAAGCATTTGCATTTTTTGAGGTTCAAAATTAGATAATTTTTGCAAATCTTCAAGAGTAACACCTTTACTCGAAAGTCTTTCTAAAATTAATTCTATTGTATCGTTTTGTTCAGTACCAGCCAGGGCCATTGGTTGCATATTTTGTATTTTTGGAGTAAATAAATTTGCGCTTATATTAGTTAAAAAGTTTATTAATGTAGTTTGTACTTGTGGATTCCCTAAAAGTCCATTAATTAAACTAGTTGGTTGCATTTGTTGTTCTATCTTTTCATCATCTAAATCTTCATTGTCATAACTATCTAACTGCATTTTTAAAGTGCCTATTTCGTTTCTCATTTCTCTAATTTCAGAAAGTAAAGAAGAATTAAAATCATTTCTTTGACCAATAAATTCCATTCTGTTTTCGGCCGCTATTCCTTTTTTAAAAGTAGAAATACAGTCAGCTTCATTTGTTTTTTTGAATCCAGTTTTGGGCACATTTTTAAAATGTTTAATAGTATAAACGGCACTATTAAACTCACGAATAGTTTTTAAATCTTCAAATAACATTTCAGCTGCCGCGTCAATATTACTTTCTGAATCATTTAACCAAATTATTTCACCTTTACTGTCATTAACTGTATAGAAAGGATAATTGCACCTTTCAAAGTTTCTTTTTACACTTTCTGGAGTTTCAAACATTACATGTGTGGCCATATCTTAATATTTATTTTGTGTAAAAAATACCAAAGCAATAAGAATAAGGAAAGGCAATTGCTGGAGTGTTTAACGCTACTTCCATATAACTTTGACTAAAGTCTACTTCTACATTGTCAAACAATAAAGAACCTTGCAAAGCATAAGGCGTATTGTTTCCACTAAAAGGAGTCAATTTAACGGCTTCTAAATTTTTTACAATCTCAGTACCGCCTTTATTTAAAGTTAAAAAATGACAACCATCAAAAATATTATTAGAAACACCTCCCATATTTAAAACTTTGTTTAAATCAGTTTTTAATATATTAGGAGTGTAAAAATTTATTCTTTGTATTTTTACATTTCTTAAATTAGGTAAATCTGGAAAATAATATTTAGAATTTGCGGCCAAAACTTTTAATGACACAAATTCAAAATTTAAAGTTTTATAATAAATATCTTTTTTCATTATTGGTAATGGTACACTATCATAAATAAAATCAAACATTAAGCACCAATCAGTAACTGGTATTCCAAAAGGAAATGTTATATATGACTTTTCAAAATTTATTTCTCTAGGTATTATTTCAAAAGTGCCGTTTGTATTGGTTACACTTATAAAGTCACTAGCTGGCGTATTTACATTACTAATTGATGTAGAATTTAATTCTATTATAGGTAAGTTTTGAATGAATTGCACACCTTTATAATCTTGAAAAGTGACAAAGGCTGGTATAGAATTATTTACACCAGGGGCCGAAATTTGCAAAACACTTAAAGTTGCAATGTTATTAAGTCCACTTGTCAAACCTTTTGCCGCAACAGAAAGGTTTATTGCACTTATTTTTTTATTTCTTAAAAATGGTACATCTGGAAATGGAAAAATTGTTTGTGGCCCTACTGGTAAAGTAATTTCAACTAATACGGACTTTTTATATAAAGATTTCATTATTTTAAATTTTGAATGTTAAAAAATAGTCGGAGTATTTAACGCCCTCCGACAAATGGCTTTAATTAATTAGGCTTCTAATAATTGACTATCAAAACTTTTTATTTCAGAAGTTTCAACCACCATTCCATTATCTAAAGCAATTTCAATGCTGCTTTCTAGTCTTGTAATTAAATTAATTCCGTTAGCATTAATTTCTACTGGCACGCCAGAAATATTTTTAATTGATATAAATTTCATTTTTTTATTTTTAGCTTTTTAAAAATAGCCGCCAGCATTAAAGCTAGCGGCCTTTTATTTTAGTTTACAGAAGTAGAATTTTGTAACATGATACCGCGCATCACACAAATTAAACGACTGTTTGCCGTTACTGCAGTTAAACCAACACCAGGTAAATTAACTGATAAATCATTCTTTTTTGAACCAACTAAAACGAAGTTAGGCTCTACTGGCACAAAACCATGAGAAGATAAATCAATTGAATCAGTACTATTCAAAATTGCTGGCGCAACAGTACTTGCATAAGTTCCAGTAATAGCATTTTGTTGCGTTTCTTGAGCGTATAAATGGCGGCTTAAATCCCAGTTTGTGATAATTGTCTTTTGATTAACATTTAATTGCATTTGACCGTTATAAATAGTTTTATAAGCCGCATAGTTTGCCGCCGTTAAAACAGTTGGGTTAGGATAAGTCAATAAGCTAAATGCCGTATCTGTTGAACTAGTTGGAACGGCTAAAAAGAAGCCAATTTCACTGCAAACGAATGAATCTTGTAAATTCAATTTAGTTTGTGTATTCCAATTAGTTGTTTGTGTATTTTCGTTAGTTAAGGTATCAAATTTGTAATTTGTTGTCCCTTGAACTAAACCTACCTCAAATCTTAAAAAAGATTGTGAAAGTACGGCTTGATTCATTGATAAACCAGCTTTTGCCGCTGCTTTTCTTGCGTTTTCAAAGGCTAAACGCGCGCCTATTGTAGTTTGTCCCATTTTGGAAAGTTTTTAATTGTTTTTTAATTATTAAAGGTGAAAAATAAAAGTGTTAATTATTCTAGTCCAGCTAAAGCGTATAAATCGCCCATTTCTTCGCCGTTCTCATCCATTCCAGCCATTGCGAAATCGTCATCACCAGCAATCAAAGTTACTGAATCAGTATCAACGCCTAGACCGCTCATCATGTCATCAAATTCACCAACACCGCCAATGTTAGCATATTTTTTTAACAATTTTGCGCCACCAAAGGCAATCATTCCAGAACCTAAAGTAGTTCCTATTTTACTTTTTACAAACATAGGTAAAGCAATACCAGCCGCCAAAGGGACTAATGATTGTATAGCTTCACTTTTATTTGCTAAAAGTGTTTTTTGAAGAATGCCAGCAATTGCTACACCTCCTAAGATTCCAGCAATATTCATTACTGTATCGTTTGCATTTAATGCCCCAACTCCGCCACGTCTACGGCGGCGCGTTGTTGTTTTTTTGGTACTTTTTCTTTTACGTGCCATTTTGTTTGTTTTTAGTTATTAAAATTCTTATAATAATTTTTTTAATTCTTTGATATGATAATTAGATTCTTTTAACATTAATAAAAAGTCTTTTTTTAATTTTGTCCATTCCTTTAAATAACCTTTCTGTTCTGGTTGTTTCATTATTTGTGAAATTTCAAAAATTTGTGTTTTATAATATGCATTAAATTCATATTCGTTATTGTATTTGTCTAAAATAAATTTTTTTATATTTTGTTTTTTTATTTCAACACCTAACAAAACGCCTTTATCACTTCTGTTTGCCCTTACTTCTTTATAAGGCTTACCAGTTTTTTGAGATACTCTAATACCTGGCGGCAACGCTTGACGTAATTTGTCAATTTTTTTTACAGAAGTGCCACGTTGTTTTACAGTAGTACTTTTTTTAATAGTACTTTTTTTTGCTGCCGCTTTTGCTTTTACCATTTTTGTAAATTTAGCGCGTGCGGCCAATTGTTTTGCCGTTGGTTTCTTTTTTTGAACTTCATTATCAAATATAGATAATTGATTTTTATTCTTTTTTACTGGCATATTAATATTTTTTAAATAAAGAAGAAACGTTTTTAAATCTTACATTGTTATTATACATAAACCCTAGTACATTATCACCAGAAGAATCAGAAGAATTATCTGAATTAGAATCAACATTTGAAGTGTCAACGCTTGAATCTTTAACGCCAGAATCATCTTTTGAATCTTCTTTTTTTAGTATCTTGTCAGCTAAATCATCTAATTTATTTTTAGCTACCTTTTCAAGCAATTCTTTACCTTTTTTAGCCAAATCATCTGTATTAATTCCAGCTTCTTTTAGCATATTAATAATCTTTAAAATTATAGGCGTTGCCGTTGCCGTTGCCGTTGCTACCGCCACGACACCAATTCCACTAACACTATTTTCTTTATGAGGTCTTAATTTAGAACCTTGAGCAATATTTTTTTGAAAATTATTAAAATTTCCTCCAATTCCTTCCCAAAACTTTCTTAATTTAATAAGTCCAGACGGTTTTCTTTGTAACAAATTTAATTTCTTTGCAACATTTAATACATTTAATTTTGTAAGAAGTAAAAAGGCATTTCTACCAGCGGCCGTTACTGGACTAAATTTAAGCACAACTTTTAAGCCTTTTTTTATTTTAGCTTTTATTTTTGCTTTAATTTCTTTTTTTCTTTCTTGTCTTTCGGCTTTTGTTTTTCTTCCAATGCCAGAGATACTGTATAATGCCATTTTTTTATCTATTTTAAATTTATAAGGTTTTTTTTGATTGAATGTAGGAATACAACAGTCAATCCATATTTCGTTATTAGTATCTGGATTCACAACTACAAATACATGATGTGGCATTTTATTAAAGCTTTTATAAGAAGCAAAACGATAGCACCAGTCAATTTTACGTCCAGTATTCCTTTTTATAGCGTCTAAAACACCACCGATAAATAAAGAATAACTTTTACAGTCAAGGCCTATTTTTTTATTTGCGCCCAGTGTTAATATAGCCGCTGGACTTCTTAAAGTTTGTTTACTATCTGGCTCAACTACATAATAAGTATTTTCTAGTAAGTATGTATATAAATTTTTACAAATTTTAATTATACTTTTATCATTAAAAAAACGGAAAATATTATTATAATCAGCAGCATGTAATTTGTGCGCATTTAACATACCAGTAATAATATCACTAGTACTTTGGTCGTTATTAATCTTAACTTTAACGCCCCTAAATGGTTTTATATTTGCTAATATATGATTCATTAATTCATTAATTCTAAATCTACTGGTATAGAAATACCTTCCATATTAACCGCGCCAATAAATTTAGCGTTTAATTTAGTTTTTTTCTTTTTTTCTTTAATTAATTGAATGACATTTTTTAATTGTGTCAATAAACCTAGTGCGCTAGGTATTAATTGCAACTTAATAGTACTTTTTGCCGTTGGTTGTATTATAGTTTTATCAAAACTTTCAACACTGGCAAGTATAGTGCCATTTATTAATAAGTTACCAGATACGGCATTTATATTTAATGTTTGGCCAGTAGGATTGGCAACACTTAAAAAAACAAATATTTTTTTTCTTTTCCAGTCTAAGTCAAAAGATTCAAAATTAAAATTTGAACTTTTTACAAAATTTTTCTTTGCAAAAAATGTGTATAAAAGAAATCCAACCCCAGAAAATAACAATAATTGTTTCATTATGTAAAGATACGGCATTTAGTTAAAAAAAAGAAATTTTTTTATGTTATTTTTTGTCTGTATCTTCGCGCCACTACCTAGAGAGTGGCGCGAAAGTTGATTTTTACACTTGTATTTTCACTTAAAAGCACAAAAAATTAACACTTTTGTTTTTCACCTTTGATAAATAAATTAGGAAATTAAATAAGTTTGTTTATATTTGTGTTTATAAACCACTTATTTTTACTAAATGTTAGATAATCACGAGTTATTAAAGATACTCAATAGTATATCCGCAAAAGATAACTACATACCTTCTCCAGAAGATATAATTTTTGAAATAGAAAATAGTTTAATAGGCACATTAGGAAATTTTGTTGTATTTTCTGGATTACCTAAAACTGGAAAGTCTACATTTATAAACGCGGCCATTGCTTCGAGCTTTTCAGACGAATACTGGATATTTAAACACCGTATAAAAAAAGGTATTTCAATAGGTTATTTTGATACTGAATCAGCCCAGCCAGACTTTTACAATAATCGAGACAGAATTAAATTTATGGCTAAAAAAGAAACTTTAAGCCCTAGTATTAAAATGTTTGCTAGTCGAGAGTACGACCCAGCAATGACAAAAATTTTAATAGAGTGTTATATCCAAACAAGCGGCTGCAAAGTTATTTTAATTGATGGCTTACTAGATATAATCAATAATTTTAACGATGAGCGCGAAAGTAGAGATGTTATACAGTGGCTTAAATTAATGACTGGCAAATATAACATTTTAATTATTGGCGTTATTCACCTGGGTAAAAAAGATAATCATACTTTGGGCCACTTTGGAAGCATGCTAGACAGATACGCTCAAAGTACATTAGAAGTTTCAAGAGATTTTGAAAATAATATATACAGTATAAAGCCAAAGTATTTAAGAAGTGCAAAAGAATGGTTTACAGAAGTTTGCGTGCAATGGACTGGAACTGAATATATGGAAGTATTACCTATACCTAAACCCCAGCAACCACATAAAAAAAGGTAGCCAATAAATTGACTACCTTTAGAGTGCATAACTCTTTTGTTTTTCAATGCAAATATATAAAATAATTTTAAACCACAAAATAAAAATAAAATGATAGACAAATTAAAAGTAAAAGAAAACATGTTGATTGTTCAGCAGCTAAGATTAACAAATGAATTAAATAAATTTCCTTTTGACGAAAATTTAATTAATTTTTTAATCAAAGATATTTTCAGATTAATAAAGTACATTAACAATTTTAAACCTATTTTATCAAACTTAAATTAAAAAAAATGCAAAGTAAAAGATTAGAACATTATGACAAATTAGTAATATTTTTTGATAGTATAAATGATAACTATCAAAAAACAAAAATGTGTTTAAACACGATTGAAAGTGTAGAAACATTTTACACTATCGAAATAGAATTTAATGAAAATTTTATCCTCAATAAAAGAAAATTAGATTTGTTATTTATTGCATCAGGTGGACATGAGTATTTAATCAGAATTAACACCTGGCACAAAATGGAAATAATATTTTTTTATGATAGCGAATAATTTTAACTATAACGAAATTGTTTTATATTTAGGCCATAGAACACCTAAAAAAGTAATTTATTTACATTACATAAACAAGCATACTGGCTGGCATTATTTTAAAGATATGGCCACTGGAAAAATAGGATATACAAAAAAACATTATTTAAAAAAAATACTAAATTAAAAAACATGATAATTATATTTACATTTTTGCTATTAATCGCAATGACACAATGTGTTTATTTTATGGGTAAAATTATTTCAGCATACAATTTAAAAAAGCTACTTTTTTACATTCTTTACTTTTGCTTGAATAACTTACTTGTTTATCACCTTGCAAACCTATTAATTAACAGTATATGATATTTACAACGAAAAACAAAGGTAAAAAATACACTTTAATTGCTTTTTACCCAGCGGACTACATGAGGCCGCCTATTAAATTTAGTCAATGGATTACTGACTATTCTTTGCAACAAGGCCAAACACAAAGATTTTTAAAAAATAAATTTCACGGCCTACTTTATTTTAATTTATATGACAAAGAAACTAATCAGCTAGTAAATCAATTTAAGTTATGAAATTAATTTTATATAAAAAGCCCAAAATAATGTTTTTCGAGCAACATACGCCAGTGTATGACGTAAAAAAAGGTTGGCTTCAAAAAATAGTAAAGAAAAAAATAATAGGTGAATCAAAAAATATTTATATAGAAAAAATTATTTTCACAATTTGTTCAGATACTAAAAGTAAAAATTACAATAAAAATATTCAAGTGCCAATAGGCTTTAACAAAGAAAGATTAATAACACAATTAAAATTATTTAATTTATGAATCTAAAGGTAAAAAACAAAATAGAAATTTGCTATAATTCAAAAAATTGGTTATGTATAGCATTTATGATTTTACAGTATGGTAAAATAGTACTTGACTATATAAAAGAATTAAGAAAAAAAGAAGAGCCTACATTGTAGGCCCTTCGTAATAATTAAAGATAAACCACTATTTTAATTAGTGGCGTAAAGATAAGCAGCCAAACCTAAAGCAGCAAATAAAATTATATTAATTGGTTCTATTTGACTTATAGAATCATATATTTTTATCTTATCAAATTGTTTGCTATAATACTGTAAACCTTTTATATAGTCATTTAATGAACCAGAAAAATATCCTTTAGATTTCAATTTTGTTGCATAGTCTTTTAAACTTGTTACGCCTTCAAATCTTTTTTTTACTATTCGCCAGTGGTCTAATGCCCAATCTTTCAAAGTATCAAATTTTGCATAGAATAAGTTAGTATTTTCTTTTGCTGGTAATGGAGTGCCTTTACTTGCATTTTTTTGTTTACCAGTATTATTTATAAAAGTAATACCAGAAGCGTTATTTAGTGTATTTAATTTTTTGTCATTAAATCCGCCAGTTTCAAAACTACTTTGTGCCATAATCATTTTTATATAATTTAATGGTATATTAGCGCTTAATAAAGCGTTAAATACTTTTTTTGCATTATTTATATTAATAGCCATATTAAACAATTACGAATCCGTTATCTATCTTTTTTTGTCTTAATTGGGCCAATGTATTGCCGAACATCATTTCAAAGTGAGGATAGTCTTTAATACTTTTCCAATCACCGCCCCATTTAAAGCCTAACGATTTGCCAATTTTCCCAATTTTTTGCCATTCTTTTGAGTTCCAATCTAGTTTGCCGTTCACAACTGGCACAACATCAAAGGCCAAAGCGAAATTATGATTACTAAAGCCGCCGCGCGCGTTTGTAACTTTTTGTCCTGGCGTTGTTCTTCCTTGCTCATATAAAACATTTTGTTCAGCGTAAGTCCTATAACCAGAAGTAATAATCAATTCTATACCTTGTTTCATTGCCGTATCAATTAACAATCTAGCTTTATCTCTAATTTGTGGGTGCAATTTGCTTATTTTATCTTCGTTTTTTGGTTGCATATTGTTATTTTTTTTAGATAGAAATATGGCTAATGCTGGCAATAATAAAAAAGGTATCATAGTAGTTATTTTCATTTAGCTTCTAAATAATGGAATATAAAAAGTTGTACCGGCATGAATAAAACGTAAACTAAAACCCGTAGGCGCTACCGATATAGTACTTATAACGTTTGCGCCCTCAATTTGTAATCCTTGGGTTCCCACTTCGTTATTAATAATTAT
>CAIYSA010000087.1 GCA_903928655.1 uncultured Bacteroidota bacterium | reverse complement strand
CTTTAAATTTTAATAATGCATTTATTCCTCTTTGAAAAGGGATATCAGCTATATAGCCCAGATTAATAGATTTTTCGCCGAGTTTAACTGGTATTTTTGTGTTAAATAATTTAGTAAATTTTTTCTTATTAGAGCTTAATTCGCCGATGAGCAAATTAAATGTGTTAGTTCCTAAATCTATAACGGCAAAGCGCATATTATAAATTTAACAAATTAAAGAAGGTATTGAAATCTTTGTTTCAAAAACCTTCCATTAAAGCCACGTTTCTTTTTATCTGTTCCAAAATTAGAAGAAAAAATCATTGAAATTTCATGAGTACCACTTTGATATTTTCTTAACGCAGAAGTTACAAAATCATAAGAATAAACGATTTGAATTTTATCCTTAATTGTGTAACCTAATTGAAGCGCTATAGCATCACCAAATCTAATACTTCCTCCAACTAGTAGTTGTTTTTTTATGTGTAAACGTAATGTGTAATCAAAAAGGAAAGGCACACCCGAAACGTAAGCTGCATAGATAGAATTCTCAAATGTAAAATCAGGATTATCAGACCAATTATAGCCAGCAGAAAAATTATAATGAGCTGAGTTAGTATAATTCCCTTTTTTTAAAGTGTCATTTTTATAATATTCAAATGCACTTTCAACAATATTATTTGCCCCTAAACCAATATGGAATCTATCATTATAATATAATAATCCAATACTTGCATCAAAATCTCCTGCCTTATCCGTTATATATTGGTTTACAGCTTTATCTTGCTGATTACGAAGGGTTATGTCAGTTCCAATAAATTTTTGTTTCATATAATTTCCTTGGAAACCAATTGAAAATTCAGAATCAGGAAATTTTAAATGATACGCAACATTTAGGCTTGAATTTATAGTTTTAAAAGGTCCAATAACATCATTAAAAACAAATCCTCCAAGTCCTAATCTCCCTTTCCATAATCTTGAATTTAATGATAAAACATAGGTTTTAGGGGCGCCTTCAAAACCTGTCCATTGGTTACGATAATTTAACCGAATATCAACTAAGCGTTTGGTGCCACAAAATGCAGGGTTAGCAAGCATTTGATTGCTTTTATATTGTGTCCACCAAGGATATTGCTGGGCATTACAATTAATGACAAGAAGTGCTAAAAAACAGGATATTAATATTTTTTTCAATTTCAGAAGAATACGGATAAAAAATAGAATTAATTAGTACGTTGTCCGTTTTTATAAAATACAACATATCCCGAATATCCTTTACTCTGAAGGTCATTTAAAAATTTAACAGCTTCTTCTTTGGTATTAAAATTACCAGTGGTAACTTTATAGAGACCGTTCACTAAATCTATTGAAACGGGTCCAACATTTGAAAATTTACTTTTACTAGGCGCAACCGAAAATGCACCAATTTGAACTTTAAAAGTCAAGCCAGCAGTTGTTGAACTAGTTGTTAGTTTTGAAGTAACAGGAGTCGTATTTGATTCAGGTGGCTTAACTGTTTCAACTGGTTTTACAACTTCAACTGGCGATGTAATAACCGTTTCGGCGGGAGTTGTTGTTTCATAAGGGGTTGAAGCAACTGAACTACCTGAACCACCAATAGTTATAACAATTGGAGTAGCTTCAATTTCTTTTTTCTCGTTATTTTCTAAATAATAAAATTTTTGAGAAAATGTTCCTTCACTTGCAGCATCACTATTTGCTTGGATTTTAAATTTTACTGTAAATTCAGGCTCACTAGGAATTGATACCCAAACAATTTTAGCTCGTTGATTCTCAAAAGTAAAATTACCACCTTTAACATCAACAGACGCTACAGAATAACCAAGTGGAACGTCAATTTGATACTTAGCAAAATTGCCAACAGCTCCTTTATTAATCTTTATTTCGGCATCAATACTAGAGTTAGCTGATATTTCAGATGGTAAATTTGCGGTAATTGTAATTTGTGAAAACAGAGCAGAAAAGCTCATAAATAATAAAATTGTAACAATTTTTTTCATAATATTAATGTTAAATAATTGTATGTTATAATTTGAAATAATTACTTTGTTAACAAATATAAGGAAATTGTTTAAAACTAAAAAAAAAGTTTATGAAAAGTCATAAGTTTAGATGTTTTTGATATCGAATGTATTACTTTAAAATACCTAATAATTTGGAGGGATAAAATTTAAATTATAGATATCTAGTTTATTCAACTCTTTTTAAGGTAAAGGAAATAACTGTTTCTTCACCTTTAATGCTTGTAACATCAATAGTTTCATTATGGGCTTCAATAATATGTTTCACAATTGCTAAACCCAAGCCAGTGCCACCCTGCTCTCTGCTTCTTCCTTTATCAACTCTATAAAAACGTTCAAATAACCTTGGCAAATGTTTTTTATCAATTCCAATACCGTTATCTTTCAATTCAATAATGATTTGTTCATTAAATTGACTAATACTAATTAGAGTTTTACCGCCTTTTTTGCCGTACTTAATACTGTTAGTAATTAAATTAACAAGCACTTGACGAATTCTAAATTTATCAGCTAATACAAAAATAGATTTTTCATATTTCTTTGGAAATTGCAATCGAATATTTTGCCTATTAGCCTGAAATTCAAGCTGTTCTAATACATCTTTAATTTGCTGACCAATATCATATCTTTCTAACTCCAACTCTAAAACACCAACTTCTAATTGAGTAATTGTTTCCAAATCATCAATGATATGAATCATACGATCAATACTTTTATCAGCGCGTTTTAGGTATTCAATGTTAATGTTTGGGTCATCAATTCCACCATCAATTAGAGTAGATACATAACCTTGAATATTAAATATGGGTGTTTTTAATTCATGAGAAACATTACCTAAAAATTCTTTTCGATAACTATCAATATTTCTATTTTGTTCTAATTCTTTTTGTCGTTCTTGAGCCAATTTTTTAATTTCAATTTCTAAACTTGTAATTGCATCAACTTCTTCTAAATCAAATATTGTATTTGGGATTTCTTTTTGCAATTGAGCTTTTACAAGCAAATTTAAATTTTCAATCTTATTAAATATAACATCATTATAAATAAAATAAATAATTAAAAAACTGACTAAAAAAGTAATAAAAAACAAAAGAAATGGAATTGATAAATCTAAATTTCCGTAAATTTGAAATACAACAAAAGACAAAATAATTGTTTGAATAAAAGCCGAAATACTACTTAATAACAAAGTTAAGGCTGATATTTTTAATTTATTGAACATTAATAATGATAAATTATCTCGGTATAATATTAATCAAAAATAGCTTATTAATTACGATCTTCAAACTTTATTAATTCTCTATAAAAGAATTTTTCCTGAGTACTTTCAAAGGGGCGATAAATATAATAAGCATAACCATTATGTATTTTCAATTTCTCTGCACTATGAAACTTCAAAATGTATTTACCTTTTTCTTTTCCACTTATTTCACTTATCTCTTTAATGTATTTATGGCCGTTTTTATCGTAAACAGCAAAAATATTATTTTCAATATCATCTTTTAACATTACATTTTTCCATTCTTTCCAATTTTTAGGATGGTTGTAGTTGATAGAAATAGAATCAATTTTATTCATATTTTTATCAAAATGAAATAATAAATTTTTATAATGGTCAAACACACAAACAGTATCTTTTATAATATATAAAGGTGCAAATAAGGGTGTATAAAACATGCTTTTAGTAAAACCAGTCATTAACGAAGCAATAATGCGCTTATCTGTGTTTAAATCATCAGCTAAACGCCGGGCTTGAAGTTTAGCTTTTGGTGGTAAAGAATAATATTCGAAATTATAAGCATGCATTAATTCTTTATCTTCAATTGAAATTATTTGTTTACGAATGCTATCACTTTCATTAAAACTAAAGTAATTAAATAAAGGATATTCATCCCAATAATCTGTATAAATAATTTTACCATTTATTGTATCAATAATTGGTTTTATTAGTGAGTTTACATCTTTTATATCAAGAGGAATTAGCAGAAATTTATCATGATAAATATTGATGCGGTATATATAATTTTCACAAACTAAATTTGTATAGCCCATGTAATCATGATAAAATTCTTTTGCTAAACCTCCTTCTTTTGGAACTTTATAGGAAGTTAAAATATCACCATTCACATTCGCCAATTTTAATTCAGCATTATCTAATTTTTTAGAGGACGTTAATAAAATAAATTTATCTTGATAGAAATCAAAATCATAAATACTGAATTTTGGAGAACTAACTAAAGTATCAGGTTTTAGATAACTTGTAATAGTTATTGAATCATATAAATATTCTGCCTGAGTAAGATTTATATTTACAAAAACAGAAT
>CAIYSA010000086.1 GCA_903928655.1 uncultured Bacteroidota bacterium | reverse complement strand
TTTCCTTCAGTAAAACTTGAAGTTATTTCACATACCGATGCTCAAGGAGATGATGAAAGTAATATGAAATTATCTCAAAACAGGTCAAATGCTGTTGTAAAATATTTAATAGCAAAAGGAATTAATTCTGAAAGATTAAAAGCAATTGGAAAAGGCGAAACTGAAATTAGGAATAGATGTGCCAATAACGTCGTTTGTTCTGACAAAGAACAGGAATTTAACCGCCGTACAGAGTTCAAATTCGTTAAAAACTGACAAATTTTCGTGTTTTTATCTATGGCAAACTAATTGATTGCATAGGGTAACTATTAAAAACGACATGGAACAAAACGAAACTATAAATAACTCAGATGAAAACACATCTGAAAATACAATAAACCCTTCTGAAGAACAACAAGCTGAACCTTCAACTGAAAGCACTGTTGATTTAGCTATTGATAATGAAGCAAAATTGGCAGAATTAAATGATCGCTATTTAAGATTATATTCTGAATTTGATAATTACAGAAAACGTACTATTAAAGAAAAATCAGACATTATTCGTTCTGCTGGTGAAGATGTATTTAAAGCAATTATACCAACAATCGACGATTTTGAAAGAGCTATTAAAGCAAACGAAGTTGTTGATGAAGCTGGGCCAATTAAAGAAGGTATGGTTTTAATTTATAATAAATTAGTGGCATCTTGCACAAGCAAGGGATTAGAACCAATGCTTAGCCTTGGCGTTCCATTTAATTCAGATATTATGGAGGCAATTACACATATCCCAGCTCCAACCGAAGATTTAAAAGGTAAGGTAGTTGATGATATTGAAAAAGGATATAAATTAGGCGACAAAGTTATTCGTTTTGCAAAAGTTGTTGTAGGAAACTAATACCAAAGCTTAAAAATCTAGGTTTTAATTTATCCGAAATTTAAAATAATATTTAACCATCTCAATATTAATTGAGTTGAATTTTACAAAGAGTCAAAATAATGAGCAAAAGAGATTTTTACGATATACTAGCTGTTTCAAAAGGTGCTAGCGATGATGAAATAAAAAAAGCATACCGTAAGTTAGCTATTAAATATCACCCTGATAAAAATCCAGATGATAAAGCTGCTGAAGATAAGTTTAAAGAAGCGGCCGAAGCTTATGAGATTTTAAGTAATCCCGAAAAAAGACAACGATATAATCAATTTGGTCATGCTGGTGTAGGCGGTGCTTCTGGCGGTGGCGGTGGTCATTATGGTGGCGGTATGAATATGGATGACATATTCAGTAATTTTGGTGATATTTTTGGTGGCGGTGGTTTTGGTGGCGGTCAAAGAAGCGGAGGCGGAAGACGTGTCATGCGCGGTTCTAATCTTCGTATTAAGGTTAAATTAAATTTAAGCGAAGTTGCCAAAGGAGTTGAGAAAAAATTAAAAGTAAATAAATTTGTAAGTTGCAAAACTTGTAAAGGTTCTGGCGCAAAAAGCGGTCAATTTGATACTTGTAAATCTTGTAATGGTCACGGTGTTCAGACACGTACACAGCAAACTTTTTTAGGCGCTATGCAAACTCAGGTTACTTGTAGTACTTGTAATGGTGAAGGTAAAATTGTAAAAGATAAATGTAATACCTGTCATGGTGATGGAATAGTGCGTGAAGAAGAAGTGTTATCAGTTAACATACCAGCAGGTGTTGCAGAAGGTATGCAATTATCGGTAAGTGGAAAAGGAAATGCAGCTCCTCGTGGTGGAATTAATGGTGATTTATTAGTTGTAATTGAAGAAGAAGAACATGAATTACTTAAACGTGATGGCAGTAATTTGTTTTATGATAGTTATGTTAATTTTGCTGATGCGGCATTAGGAACAAGTATTGAAATACCAACTGTTGATGCAAAGGTTAAAATTAAAATTGAACCAGGTACACAAAGTGGCAAAGTTCTTCGATTAAAAGGAAAAGGCTTACCTGATATTAATTCATACGGACACGGCGATTTATTAGTAAATATTAATGTTTGGACTCCTCAGAATTTATCAAGTGAAGAGAAAAAAATATTAGAAAATTTGAAAGAATCAAAGAATTTTACTCCAAATCCAAATCGAAAAGAAAAAGGATTTTTTGATAGAATGAAAGAATATTTTGAGTAAAAATGATTAAGGTTTGTACTTTATATTTTTAAAAAAAACTCCGATTGAATTTTGAATCGGAGTTTTTTTTTGAATTATAAAATCGTAACTCGTTTCTTATTCTCGTACCATTTTTTTACTATCAATCACTTTGCCATCGGCCACTAACGTATAATGATATAACCCTGAACTTAAATCACTCGCAAATACATTTACTTTACCTTTACCTCGTGTTTTAATATCAACGGTTTGTATTACTTGGCCGTTTGCGTTAAAGAAAAGCAGTTGTGCTTTAGTTACACTTGCTGGCACATTATAAGTAATAGTTGTTTGTTCAGCAAATGGATTTGGTACATTTTGATTTAAGACA
>CAIYSA010000085.1 GCA_903928655.1 uncultured Bacteroidota bacterium | reverse complement strand
TCATAAAATTTAGATTTGTTATTTTCCACTTGAGCAGCTTCTAAGGAATTATAATAAGCCAATCTGTTTTTTTTATCACCACTAATATTTGTAATAGGAAAGCCATGTTGCATTAATATTAAATTCATAATTAAACGCGAAGTTCTTCCGTTTCCATCAATAAATGGATGGATTGTAACTAACCTCTCATGCATTTCGGTTGCTAATGCTAATGGATGCATTGTTTTTTTATTATTTTCATAAAACATAAAATAATCCTCCATTAATTTATTTAACATAAATGGTTCAGGTGGTTTATGCAAACTGCCCGAAATCAAAACATTAACCGAACGGTATTTACCAGCATTATTTTTATTAATACCTCTTAATATTAATCCGTGTAACTGTTTTAATATATATTCAGTTAAATCTGTTTTATTTTGCACTAAATCAATAATTAATTCTACTGCTTCCGAATGATTTATTGCTTCTAAATGCTCATGAACTGATTTGCCACTAATTGTAATTCCTTTATCAACAACCAAGGCCGTTTCTTGCAAGGTTAAAGTATTTCCTTCAATACGATTACTGTCAAATGTGTATTGAATTCTAAAGTATTCTTCTAAGTTTTCAAGCTGTTCTTTAGGCAAAGGACGCAAGGCATCTAATTGTTTTTTTAATTTATTAATTTTTCTTACTACTTTATTGTCGCTTCTTTCTAATTTACCATAACTAAATCTATTTTCCGCAACCTGAAGGGCTTCTAATGCAAAATCCTCTCCATCAAGTTCTTTATAAATTTTTTCTGATAGCCATTCTATTTGTAATTCCTTTATATTGATTTTGTAAACTTTTGCAATTTTCACTAATTGTTCTTTTGTTGGCAAACGATTTCCACTCTCAAAACGGTTTAATAAAGAACTGTCTATTTTTAAAAGCTTTGACGCTTCAACTCCAGAGAGATTTTTTGCCTCACGATATCCTTTTAATATTTTTCCTAAATTTACCATATACGTCAAATATACTATTTATTTTTATAATATTGACAATATTAGTCAATTTTATTTAAAAATAATCAAACTTTTTTTAAGATATCAAAATTCAACAACATTATTTGCTGGCTTAATGATGTATTTATATTTTAAATACTAAATTTGTTGCTCAAAAATATAAACTATGTCAACAGCTGAAAACAAAGGTCCAATTTCGAAATTTATTGAGCATCATTATAAGCATTTTAACGCTGCTGCTTTAGTTGACGCAGCAAAAGGATACGAAACTCATTTAACACAAGGTGGTAAAATGATGGTTACTCTTGCTGGTGCAATGAGTACAGCTGAATTAGGAAAATCTTTAGCAGAAATGATTCGTCAAGGAAAAATTGATATTATTTCGTGTACCGGTGCGAACTTAGAAGAAGACATCATGAACTTAGTGGCTCATAGTCATTATAAACGTGTTCCTAATTACAGAGATTTATCGCCTCAGGATGAATGGGATTTATTAGAAAATCATTATAACCGTGTTACTGATACGTGCATTCCTGAGGAGGAAGCTTTTCGTCGTTTACAAAAACACATACACAAAATATGGAAAGATGCTGATGATAAAGGAGAACGTTATTTTCCTCATGAATTTATGTATAAAATTTTATTAAGCGATGAATTAAAACAATATTACGAAATTGATCCAAAAGATAGTTGGATGCTTGCCGCTGCTGAACGCAATTTACCAATGGTTGTTCCAGGTTGGGAAGATAGTACGATGGGTAATATTTTTTCATCTTATGTAATAAAAAATGAATTAAAAGCTTCAACCATGAAAAGCGGTATTGAATACATGGTTTGGTTAGCTGATTGGTATCCTAAAAATTCTGGCGGACACGGAATTGGATTTTTTCAAATTGGTGGTGGTATTGCTGGCGATTTTCCAATATGTGTAGTACCAATGTTATATCAAGATATGGAAATGCAAGACATTCCTTTTTGGAGTTATTTTTGCCAAATTTCTGATTCAACTACAAGTTATGGTTCTTACTCTGGAGCAGTGCCTAACGAAAAAATTACTTGGGGTAAATTAGATGTAAACACACCTAAATTTATTGTAGAAAGTGATGCAACTATTGTTGCTCCGCTTATTTTCTCTTGGGTTTTAGGCTGGTAGTACCCAAATTTTTAATTTTAATTAAAAGTCGTTTGTTTCAAAAATAGACGACTTTTTTTATTTAACAAAAATAACAAAATATTATAATTGATTCACTGGCGCATAATTCATTTATTTAGTATATTTAAGTATCAAAAATTCAATCTACATATTCATTCTTTTTTGTTTATTTGCTATTAGTTCTTGCAAAAAAAACAAAATCCAACTAGCACCAGATTTAGGTTATGATTACGCACCAACCAAAATTGGCAGTTACATTGTTTATGATGTTGATTCAACTTATTACGATGATTTTAGACATGATACAATAAGTTTTAAATTTAGAATAAAAGAAAAATTTGAAGAAAATTACATCGACAATCAGGGAAGAAGCGCAGTGAAAATAGTTCGTTATATAAAAAAATATAATCCTGTATTGAGTTATGATAATATTGCTTGGACAATTAAAGATGTTTGGAGCTGCATCAAAACCAATACATCGTACGAAGTAGTTGAAGAAAATGTAAGATTAATAAAATTATCATTTCCTGTTAAGACTGATGCCTATTGGAATGGAAACGCTCAAAACACAATTGGAGAATGGGATTATAAATATAATTACATCGACAATACAGAAACAGTAAATGGCACTTTATTTGAAAAAGTATTATTTGTTGAGCAAAAAGACGATAAATTAAAAAATGTTATCCACCGACAATATTATATTGAAAAATATGCCAAAAATATTGGCTTAATTTATCGCGAAATAAAAGATCTTTACTCAAATACCGTTTTATTAAACGTGCCCGTTGAACAAAGAATAGAAAAAGGAATTATTTACAAACAAACATACATTACACATGGTACCGAATAAATTTATTAAACAACTTTTTGTTTTCATACTTACAAGTATTTCATTTTTAGCAAACGCACAAGCTCCAACAAAATATTGGGTGAGGTTTAAAGACAAAACTGGCTCACCCTACTCTATTACAACACCAAGTGTTTATTTAACTGCAAAATCAATATCACGCAGAACAACCAAAGGCATTGCAATTGATATGACTGATATCCCTGTAAATCAATCATACATTAATTTAGTAAATGCAACTGGCGCAACTGTTTTTCAAAGATCTAAATGGATGAATGCAGCCATTGTAATAATTACTTCACCAAGTCAATTAGCTGCGGTTAACGCTTTAACATGTGTTTTAGGTTCAGCACCAGTTGGTAGATTTAAAAGAGTTATAACTGATGAAATAACAAATAAACCTACATCATCATTTAAAACATCTGCAACATCTACTGGTTATAATTATGGTCCATCTTTTACTCAAGCAAATCAAATTGGTGCAGATTGTATGCATAACCTTGGATTTAGAGGACAAAATATAATGATAGCCGTTATTGATGACGGTTTTAATCAAGCAAATATTAACCCTGTTTTTGATTCATTAAGAAACGAAGGCCGACTTTTAGGAACAAGAGATATTGTTGCTGGCAATACAGCCGTGTTTGAAGATGATTCGCATGGTGCCATGGTATTATCATTAATGGCAGGAAATTCTCCTGGTAATTTAGTTGGAACGGCTCCTAAAGCAAAGTATTGGTTATTGCGTTCGGAAGATGTTTTTAGTGAAAAAATAATTGAAGAAGATAATTGGGTTATTGCTGCCGAATTAGCAGATAGCCTTGGTGCTGATATTACAACAACGTCTTTAGGATATACTACATTTGATAACCCTGCCGACAATCATATTTATGCAAGCTTAAATGGAAAAACTTCTGTTGCCTCAATAGCTGCAACCATGGCGTCACGAAAAGGTATTTTTGTTTTAAACGCTGCAGGTAACGAAGGTAATGGTTCTTGGCTATATATTAGCGTTCCTGCAGATGCCGATAGTATTTTAACTATTGGTTCAGTTAACGGTTCTGGCATACATTCTAGTTTTAGCTCACAAGGACCAACAGCAGACGGAAGAATTAAACCTGATGTAAGTACAATGGGCGAAGGTTCTTATGTTTGTCAACCAGGTTATAATTTTACAGGTGGTAACGGAACTTCGTTTGCTTGCCCAATAATGGCGGGCGCTGTAGCTTGTTTAATACAAGCAAATCCTACAAAAACAAATATGCAATTATTAAATGCAATCAAAGCAACAGCTTCAAAATCATCATCACCTGATAATTTATATGGTTGGGGAATACCAAATTTATGTGCCGCTAATATTTATTTACAAGCCTTATCATTAAATGAAAAAAGATTTGAAAGTGATTTAAAATTATATCCTAATCCAGCAAAAAATGAAATTTCGTTTCAATTAAACTACGAAATAAATAAAGTGCAATTAACCGATGTGTTTGGCAAACAAATAGATTTTACACTAATTAAAAGCGAGAATAACCATTATAAAATAAATTTCAATGCTTCGATTGATAACGGCGTTTATTTTATTTCTATACATACCTCTAACGGAATTGTAAATACAAAATTTGTAAAAGAATAAGGTTTTTTTATTCTTAACTCTCACTATTATTTCTCGAAACATTTTAAAATAGACAACTCTCTTGTCATACTGAATTATATAATAAATAAACTTTAAAAAAATGTATTTAGCATTAATTTATTATTTATATTTGTGATATCATTTTAATATCACTTTAAATAATACTTCATATGAAAAACGAAAAAATAATAACACCATACAACGGTTATATTGCCATTGCATTGCTAATTTTTATGACGCCAATCATTATTTTCAGTTTTAATGAAAATAATATTATACTAGGAATTGCACTAATACCAGTAACAATTATATTAATAAAAGGGCTTTTAATAATAAGTCCGAATAATTCCGTTGTTCTTTTATTATTTGGAAATTATGCTGGAAGCGTTAAACAAAACGGTTTGTTTTGGATAAATCCATTATATAGCAGAACAACTTTATCATTACGTGCTAGAAATTTTGAAAGCGAAAAAATTAAAGTAAATGATAAAATGGGGAATCCTATCTTAATTAGTGTTATTTTAGTTTGGAGAGTTAAGGATACTTTTAAATCGACTTTTGAAGTTGATAATTATGAAAACTTCATAAAAATTCAAACAGATTCGGCCGTTAGAAAACTTGCTGGTTCTTTTCCTTATGATCATTTTGAAGATGAAAAAGCAACCGTTACATTAAGTACTAATTTTGATGATGTCAATAAAGCCTTAGAACTTGAAGTGACGGAAAGATTAGAGATTGCGGGAATTGAAGTGATTGAATCAAGAATTGGATATTTAGCTTACGCTCCAGAAATTGCACATTCTATGCTAAGAAGACAACAAGCTTCGGCCGTTGTAGCTGCAAGACATAAAATTGTAGAAGGCGCAGTTGGCATGGTTGAAAGTGCTTTAAAACTTTTGGCAGACAAAAATATTATTGAATTTGATGAAGATAAAAAAGCTGCAATGGTAAGCAACCTTATGGTTGTACTTTGTGGCGATAGTGAAACAAAACCTGTTATAAACACAGGCACATTAAATCAATAAAGGATGTCAGAGAAAAAGTCATTTGCTTTACGTATAGATTCAGAAATAATGAAAGCCATAGAAAAATGGTCGGCTGATGAATTCCGTAGCATTAATGGCCAAATTGAATGGATGCTTCATACTAGCCTTAAAGAAGCAAAAAGACTAAAATCGAAAACGGAGCAAAAAAAATAAAATTTAAGTTTATAAACAAAAAATTAATCATCAAGTTTTGGATAAACTTAACGCCATTATTGGTGTTATCACCAACAAAATAACACACAATTTAATTAGTTAGGAATGTAAAATTTGTTCTAACTCATCATTACTAACAATTCCAATATTAAGCCTTTCGTATTGAGAATAAAATTTCGCCATGAATGGATATAAATTATTAGAATATGATCGCTGAATGTAAGGCAAACCTTTTGGTTTAATAATTAACAAGATAAACAAAAATCGATTGTCGATAACCCAAATATGATTAAACAATA
>CAIYSA010000084.1 GCA_903928655.1 uncultured Bacteroidota bacterium | reverse complement strand
GTTTTTTTTAAAATCATATTGATCATAATAAATATGTAGGTTTTTAATGTCAGTTGAAATAAATTTATCTTTTATGGATAATAAAAATCTTAAATTTTCACATTGATACCCAGTTTCTTCTAAAAATTCTCTTTTAGCACAGTCAATTAAATTTTCTTCATTATCTCGATGGCCTCCTGGGAAAACCAATAATCCTGAGGCGGAAAGCCCTTCTTTATTATCTCTTAATTGTAATAATGCTTCATTTTTTTTATTGAGCAAGACTACTGCACAAATTATTGTATTAATACTCACCTTGAATTTGAATAATTATATCATTAAAATTCTTATACTCAAAATTTGGGAATACTTTTTTAAAATTTGAAATATTGAACTCTCTATAACCATTATGAGGAATTGGACGACTTCTTGATATCTTTTTAATATTAGACTTTGATTTTAAACTATCAATAGCCACTTCGGCGATACTTAAAAAAGAGTTTAATTTACCTGTTGCAATATTTAAAATGCCAGTAGCTTGATGTAAAATCAAAATTAAAAAAATATTTGCAACATCATCAATAAAAACATGGTCTCTTTGTTCTTCGCCGTTTCCAAAAATTTCTATATCTAAATTTTTTTTTGCCAATCTGATAAATTTATTGGGACCATACCCGTTATGTGGATCACGTGGGCCATAAATTAAACTTGGTCTTATGATACATAAAGATCCTTCAAAAACATTTTTTATCATTACCTCCCTAGTTAAATGCATAATTCCATGCAGAGAACTTGGGATTGTTAAAGAAGATTCGTTTAAAGGTGAAGCACTGTCGGCATAAACGGCATCTGAACTTACATAAATAAAATGTTTAACTTTGATAATTTTTAAAACTTCGCAAATAGTTTTACCTATTTGTAAATTAAAAATTAACATTCCTTCATCCTTTACAGGTGCTTTTGCAGCTATAAAAATTACAACATCTGATGTTTTCAAATTTTTAACTAAAATACTAGCAGAATCATCTTTTGCCAAATCAAGGTCTTTCCTTTTGTAGGTTATAAAGTTTATTTTTGACTTAACTAGTAAGTCCTCTAAAGCATTTGATATAAAACCTCCAGAACCAAGAATTACGACTCTCTCAGGTAAAATTATATTTTGTTTAATCGACAGCATTAATTTGTATTTTTTTGCCTAAAGTAATGTAAGTAAACCCTGAATTTATTAAAGCTAGCTCGTCTAATATTTTATATGGATCAATAATAAAATTGCCATTCATTCTATTTTTAATTTCCTTAACTGATAAGGATTTAAACTCATCCCATGGTGTCATTATTATTAGAATATTTGCACCATTTAAAGTATCTTCCATTTTAGCTACTCTGATTGTATTTTTAAAATTTATATCTTGAGTTGCCGCTGGGTCATATACTTTAACTGTATAATCTGTTAATTTTTCTAGCAATTCAATAGAAGCGGAATTTTTTATAGAATGTGTGTTTTCTTTATAGGTTAATCCTAATATTGCAAAAATTGGTTTAATTTTATTTTGATTTGATATTATTTTATCATTTAATAAATTCCAAACCCAATTTTTTCTATGCTTAGAATTATTAATCCAAGAACTAACTGTACTAGCATCAGTTTGGTGTTTTTTTGAAAGATCAACAACAGTTCTTAGATCTCTTTCAAGGTTACCTCCTGCAATTCCAAGCCCTGGATTTAAATAAGCAAAAGGCCC
>CAIYSA010000083.1 GCA_903928655.1 uncultured Bacteroidota bacterium | reverse complement strand
TTATGGCAATTCCCAAATTTATATTTGGTAAATAATCGGCAATAATAACATCAATGTCGATTTCATCAAATTCACGTAAATATTTAAATAAATTTACGGCCGCCTCAGTATAATCTTCTTTTTGTGATAAGTTTTTTACAATGGTATTTTTATTTAACGGAATGTAATTTCCAAAGACCAAAGCGCCAATTTTTTTATTTGAATGCGTTTTTTCTAATTCTTCTAAATCACCAATAAAAAAAGGTACTTCAGGCGCATAATGACTTTTTAATTGGCCCGGTGCTTTTGGATTTGATGATTGATTTAATTCAATTGAAACTTTTCCGACCACGTTTTCAATATCATTTATAGATAAACCTCCTAAACGATAAATAATTATATTATTATCTTCTTCACCAACAATTGTGCTTTCTAAACCAACTTGGCAATAACCACCATCCAAAATGTATGGAATTCTTAATCCTAATTGCTTTTCAACATGCATTGCAGTGGTTGGACTGATATAACCAAATGGATTAGCACTTGGCGCAGCTAAAGGAAATGATAGTGATTTTAATAACTCTAAAGTTAATGGATGATTTGGGATTCGCACGCCAACCCTATCTAAACCTGATGTTACTAAATTTGAAATAGTGTTTTGTTTTGGCAATAAAAGAGTTAAAGGGCCCGGCCAATATACTTCAGCTAATGCTAATAATTTAGGATGAATATCAGTAACAAACTTTCTCACTTCATCAATATGATGCGTGTGAACAATCAATGGATCAAAGGTTGGACGGTTTTTGGCTTCAAAAATTTTGGCAATAGCAACTTCGTTAAAAGCGTTAGCCGCTAATCCATAAACTGTTTCAGTTGGAATGCCAACAACCTTATTAGTTTCTAAAAACTGTTTTGCAATTTGTATATCGTTACCTATTTGAGCCACAGTGTAAATATAAGGCAATTTTATAATTTAGTTTTTGTATTTTTGTAGTCTTTAATTAAGTATACATTTAACATATGAAAATTTCTTACAACTGGTTAAAAACCTTAATAAATATAGATTTAACTCCTCAACAAATTGATGAGTATTTAACTTCTTCTGGTTTAGAAGTTGAAGGAATAGAATCTTTTGAAACGATTAAAGGTGGTTTAAAAGGAATTGTAATTGGTGAAGTCATTGAAAAGGAAAAACATCCTGATGCAGATAAATTAAGTATTACCAAAGTAAATGTTGGTGGCGAAGAATTATTAAATATTGTTTGTGGTGCACCAAATGTGGAAACCGGACAAAAAGTATTAATAGCAACAATTGGTGCAAAATTATATCCAACAATAGGCGAACCTTTTGAAATTAAAAAATCAAAAATAAGAGGGCAAGTAAGCGAAGGAATGATTTGTGCAGAAGATGAAATAGGATTAGGAACAAGCCATGATGGTATTTTAATTTTACCAAACGATGCAGTTGTTGGAATGCCTGCATCTCAATATTATAAACTGGAAGAAGACGTTGTTTTAGAAATTGGTTTAACACCAAATAGAGCAGATGCGGCTTCGCATTATGGAGTTGCTAGAGATTTAGCGGCTATTTTAAATTGTAAAAACAATACTGATACTTTTCAAGCTCAATTACATAATGTATTTGAATTACCAGAAGCAAGTAATTTAAATAAAATAGAAGTAAGCATTGAAAATAGTGATGCCTGCCAACGTTATAGTGGCTTGGTAATTTCAGGAATTACTGTCAAAGAATCTCCATCATGGTTAAAAAATTATTTGTTAGCTATTGGTTTACGTCCAATCAATAACATAGTTGATATTACAAATTTTGTGTTGCATGATTTAGGTCAACCATTACATGCTTTTGATTTTGATAAAATTACAGGAGGAAAAATCATCGTAAAAACAGGATTTGCAGGAACTAAATTTAAAACTTTAGATGGTGCTGAACGAACATTATTTGAAAATGATTTAATGATTTGCAATGCAACAGAACCAATGTGTTTAGCTGGTGTTTTTGGTGGATTAACAAGTGGAGTAGGAGAGTCAACAACGAGTATATTTTTAGAAGCTGCATATTTTAATCCGGCATTTGTTCGTAAAACAAGTAAACAACATGGTTTAAAAACTGATAGTAGTTTCCGTTTTGAACGTGGCACAGATCCTGAAATGACTGTTATTGCTTTAAAACGTGCTGCAGCACTAATTTTCGAAATGGCAGGTGGTGTTCTGAGTATGGATTTAATTGATATTTATCCAAACGTATTAGAACCATTTCAAATTGCATTTTCATACAACAACTGTAATCAGTTAATTGGTAAAGAAATCGAAAAAAATACCATTAAACATATTGTAAAATCTTTAGGAATAACAATTTTAAAAGAAGGAAACGATAGTTTATTATTATCGGTACCACAATATAAAACTGACGTAACTCGCGAGGCTGATGTGATTGAAGAAGTGATGCGTATTTATGGATACAATAATGTAGAAGAAAGTATGCAAATAAAATTTACAGCAAACTTTGCAGACAGAGAAAAGTTTACATCAGCTGAAAATACAATAGCCAACGTATTAGCTAACATTGGCTTTAATGAAATAATGGGTTTATCATTAACAAAAGAAAGTTATTATAATCCAGAAACACCTTTAGTAAAAGTATTAAATCCTTTGAGTACAGATTTAAATGTGATGCGAAATACTATGTTATACGGTGGTTTAGAATGTTTATCCTATAATATTAATCGCAAACAGGCAGATTTAAAGTTTTTTGAATTTGGAAAAACATACCAAACGATTGATGCTGAATTTAAATATTCTGAAACTAAACATTTATCTCTATTTGTAACTGGTAGAAAATATTCCGAAAATCCATATGAAGAAAATAATAAAGTAGATTTTAATTATCTTAAAGCTTGCATCGAAGCCATTTTAAATAAGTTAGCTATTCCTTTTAAAGTAAATGAACTAGATAATCCAGAATTCAATTACGGTTTGTCATTAATATTTAAAAATAAAAACTTAGTAAATTTCGGATTGGTAAATAAATCTATTTGTAAAACTACAGACATTAATGCGGATGTGTTTTATGCAGATTTTAATTGGGACAATGTTCTTTCATTAGTAGGAAAAACAAAGTTAGAATATAAAGAAATTTCGAAATTCCCATCTGTAAGACGTGATTTAGCTTTATTGTTAGACAAAAAAATTACCTATAAAGAATTAGAGGAAATTGCATTTAATACAGAACGTAAATTATTGAAAGCAGTTAATTTATTTGATATTTATGAAGGCGATAAATTAGAAAAAGGTAAAAAATCATACGCGTTAAGTTTTAATTTACAAGATGATGAAGCAACTTTAAATGACAAACAAATTGATAACGTAATGCAAAAACTTATTAAAACCTATATTGATAAAGTAGGAGCTACTATTCGTTAACCACTTATAAATTAAAATCTACCAGTTATTAATATTTGATTGATTTAAATTTTATTTAAATATCTTTGGTTTATGATAGCAAAAATTAAATACATTTTCGTTTTTATTTTATTACTAAGTTTTAATTATTCATTTGGTCAAGCAACCAATAAAAAGGTTACTCCAAAAAAGGCTGTTTTAGTTCCATTAGCTAAAGAACGTGCTTATACTAAATGGAGTGCAAAAGCTGGCGCAAATTTAAGTGTTATTTTTTTGGCTAGAAATACAAAAGACAATAATAATTCACCAGGATATTGCGGTGGATTAACGTATGAGGTTAATAATTTTATAAGAATCTCATCATTGTATACTCGTTTTAGACCAATTAATATTGAACCAACTTGGTATGATATTAAAGCCAATACCTATGAGATGAATTTAGAGGTTGTAGCAAGATTTCCTAATAAAAAAACATTACTATATCCATTTGCAGGATTTAGTTATAATACTTTTTCAGGTTTTTTTACGGGTGAATTAGATTATTTAAACTTAAAAGAATTTTATAAAGCAAATACAACTATCCAAAATAATTGGTTAGGCTTAAATTTAGGTACTGGAATTGAACATAATTTTGGGATATTGGGCATTTTTATAGATTATCGAATGAGAGTTGGTAAGCAGGATGGTTCCATTAATATTATGGATGTTTGCTATACAGGAGGATTAAAAGTTCGATTTCCTTATGGAAAACTTGCAAAATCACTTGATCACATAAATGATAGATTTTATTGGTTTTAAAATTCATTCCCCCCTTTTTTATTTATTATTTTCTGCAATTTTCGAAAATTTGCAATAATTCTTCGAAAATCCTTCTTTTTTTACCTAAAATCTTTAAAAATATTTTTAAAATTCAAAAATTAGCATATCTTTGCACCCCGATTTTTAATTTTAAATCATTGATTTTAAATATTTTGTAAATGACGAAGGCAGATATAGTAAACGAAATTTCAGAAAAAACAGGAATTGAAAAGATTGTTGTTCAAACAACGATTGAAGCATTCATGAAATCAATTCGTACATCAATGACGGATGGAAAAAATGTCTATTTAAGAGGTTTTGGAACTTTTGTAGTTAAAAAAAGAGCTGAAAAAATAGGAAGAAATATTTCTAAAAATACAACAGTAGTTATTCCTGCTCATTTTATACCTACATTTAAACCAGCTAAAGTATTTAGTGATAGAGTTAAACGTAATGTAAAAGTTGCTGAACCTTTAGATAATAAACAAATTGAATGACACTAACTCGTAAAACACAGATTGGTTTAGTAATAACGGCTCTTGTTTTATTCGTTCTTTTATTTCTTGCACCAAAAACACATTCAGAAAAAAAATCTGAAGGTAAAGAAATGATTAGTTCGAATGAAAATTCAACTATTAAATCTTTTTTAGAAGCTGCTGTTCTAGCATTAAAACCAGCTGAAAAATCAGCTTATAATTTAATAGAAATAACAGCTAATCAGTCGAAAATTGATACCTCTTTTGTTTCTGTAGTTCACTATTGGGATGAACATAAACGAGCAGATTTAGCATCATATTTTGTAGAAAAAATAGCTGAAAGAGTTAAAACTTCAGATGGATACCTTAAAGCGGGAGATCGCTATTATTATTCTGTGAGATTTGTTAAAAATGATTCTGAAATTGAAGTGTTATACCAATCAGCAATTAGATGTTATAAAAAATCAATTGAAGGCAATCCAAAAAATACTGAGGCAAAAATTCAATTAGCTGCTTGTTACGTTGAAGATGGAAAGGACCCGATGAAAGGAATTACTTTACTTAAGGAAATTGAAAAAACGGACAGTAGTAATGTGAAATTACAATTAACTTTTGCGTTTTTCTCAGTAAAATCTGGTCAAATAGATAAAGCAATTAAACGTTTTAATAAAGTTTTAGAAATTGACCC
>CAIYSA010000082.1 GCA_903928655.1 uncultured Bacteroidota bacterium | reverse complement strand
AGATTCATCAATTAACTTTTTTGCAGCTTCAGCATTAGTTCCTTGTAAACGAACAATAATAGGTACGTTAATAGTTCCCATGTTTTTGTATGCATCAATTACACCTTGAGCAACTCTATCGCAACGAACAATTCCACCGAAAATATTTACTAAAATTGCTTTTACGTTTTTATCACCTAATATAATATGAAATGCTTTTTCAACTCTTTCTGCATTTGCAGTACCACCGACGTCTAAGAAATTAGCTGGCTCACCACCACTTAATTTAATAATATCCATTGTAGCCATTGCTAAACCAGCACCATTTACCATACAACCAACGTTTCCGTCTAATTTTACATAGTTTAATTCTGCTTTTCTCGCTTCTACATCAACTGGATTTTCTTCAGTTTCGTCGCGCATAGCTTCAATATCTTTATGGCGATATAATGCATTATCATCAATAGAAACTTTTGCATCTACTGCTATAATTTTATCATCAGATGTTTTTAAAACAGGATTAATTTCAAACATTGAAGAATCTGTTGCATCATAAGCTTTATAAAGTGCTGCTACAAATTTTGTCATCTCTTTAAATGCATTTCCACTTAAACCTAAGTTGAAAGCAACTTTACGACATTGAAAATCACGTAATCCAACTTTTGGATCTATTTCTTCTTTCCAGATTAAATGTGGTGTAGCCTCAGCAACTTGTTCAATATCCATTCCACCTTCAGTACTGTACATAATAATATTACGCCCAGTTGAACGATTTAATAAAATACTAATATAAAATTCTTTAGTAGCACTTGCTCCCGGATAATATACATCTTGTGCAACTAATACTTTACTAACTAATTTCCCTTCTGCACTAGTTTGTGGAGTAATTAATTGCATACCAATAATATTAGTAGCCACTTCTCTTACTTTCTCTAAATTTGGAGCAAATTTAACTCCGCCACCTTTACCTCGTCCACCAGCATGTACCTGAGCTTTTACTACAACACCCTCGCACTTATATGTTTCCATTACTTGTTTAGCCGCTTCTACTGCTTGCTCAGGAGTTTCAGCAACAATACCTTCTTGTATTGCAACACCAAAACTCTTCAATATACTTTTTCCTTGGTATTCGTGAATGTTCATAAAAATTAGTTCTAAATTTGTTTTCAAAAATAAGATTTTTATTGGAATTGCAACCTTTTTTAGAAAAATAAAAACAAACTAGATATGAACTATTTTTAATTACTAAAAAAGCCCAACATTTGATGATTCAACCCAGCCTTCATTGCCATTTTCCAATTTAATATTAACCCATTGGCTAATTTGGTTAATAACGGAAACTTTAGTGCCCTCATGAAGACTAAATTTAGTATCTGAATTTGAAGTTGGTTCAATATGTACTTTCAATTCGTGAGGTAAAATAATAGCGTAATTTATTTCATTTTTAAGTCTTAATGATGAATATCCTAAAACCATTGACCCAACAAAAACAATAAAACTTATAATCCCAATAAAAAACCCAACACGTTTTAGAACCATGGAGTTTAAAATGAAAAACAAAAAAAATAAGAATAAACTACTTATTAAACTAATAACACTAATCCAAGCCCAAATTGTACTCGTGAAGTAATTTAAAATGGAATTTTTTAATGCTCCAATAAAATAATTTTCTTTATTCTCTATTTTATCAATTGTTTTAGTATTTGCAATTTTTAAATTAACCTTTGTGTCATCATCTTTTGGATTAATTTTTTTCGCTAATTCATAGTTATATATTGCTTTTCCAATTTGATTTGTTTTAAAATAACAATTACCTAGGTTATAATATAATTTAGGTGAAGTTAGTTTAGATGACAATATACTTTCATAGATTAAAATAGCCTCATCATATTTTTTTTGCTCATATAACTTTTCTGCCTGAATGTATAAATCAGTATTAGCAAATACTTTTACCGAAGTAATTATGAGCATTAATAATATGATTTTTATTTTTTTCATTTT
>CAIYSA010000081.1 GCA_903928655.1 uncultured Bacteroidota bacterium | reverse complement strand
TTAGAAAGTTTGCTAAAGCTAAAAGCAAAAGTAAACTAGCATTAAAATATAAACCTTTAAATAAATGCAAATTATAATCTTAATTAAGAGTTGTGTAATCACTTACGCTAACATCAAGTGATTTACCTTTTATTTCAGCACCTTCACCTATCATACTATTCTCAATAATTGTATTATTTATTTTTGTGTTACCTTGAATAATACAGTTTTTAATAATAGCATTTGTTACAATCGTTCCTTCGCCAATTGATACATGAGGGCCAACAATTGAATTAATTAAAGAAACATTATCACCAATAAAACAAGGTTCTATAATTAAACTATCCACATTAGAAATGTTTTTTCCTTTTAATTTCGGTTTATTTTTATCAAACTCTAAAACACGTTGATTTGTATAAACAGTTGCATTTTTATTTCCACAATCCAACCATTCGGTTACTTTACCAGGAGTAAAAGAAATGCCTTTTTGTTTCATATTTTCAAGAGCATTTGTTAATTGGAATTCCCCTTTTTCTGTAATATTATTATCTAATAAATATTGTAATTCCTTTTTAAGATTATCACCATCTTTAAAATAATAAATACCAATAATTGCAAGGTTACTTACAAAGGTTGTTGGTTTTTCAACAAAATCAGTAATTACACCGGCAGCATTTAATTTCACTACACCAAATTGACTTGGATCTTCAATGCCTTGCACCCAAATTACACCTTCCTGATTGGTGTCCATTACAAAATCTGCTTTAAATAAAGTATCAGCAAAGGCTACAACCGTTTTACCAGTTATTGAATCTTTGGCACACATAATAGCATGCGCAGTTCCTAAAGCTTTTTCTTGATAACAAATAGTTCCTTTAGCACCTTGTTCTTCAGCTATTTTAATTAAACTATCCTCAACTTCTTTTCCAAAATCTACACCAATAATAAATGCAATTTCATCAACCTTTTCGCCACACACTTTAGTAATATCTTCTACTAAACGCTGTATAATTGGTTTGCCTCCAACTTTTATTAATGGTTTTGGAACAGTAAGTGTATGCGGACGCATGCGCTTACCTTTGCCCGCCATTGGAATAATTATCTTCATTTCAATATTATATTTATTCTCTTTCTAAAATTCAAAAATTATGAACTTTCAGAAAAAGTTAATTATTTAAATTTTATTTCTTAACGTACATAACACTTTTCACAGCATCAATAACTTTAGCCATATTTGGTAACGAAGCTTCAATTAAGGTTGGTGCATAAGGCAAAGGAACATCGGCAGTTGTGATTCTTCTTATCGGAGCATCTAAATAATCAAAAGCATCTTTTTGAACTCTAAATGCAATTTCGCCAGAAATACTTGCTAATGGCCAAGCCTCCTCAACAATTACTAAACGGTTTGTTTTTTTAACTGACGTAATTACAGTATCATAATCAATTGGACGAACAGTTCTTAAATCAACAACTTCAACACTAATTCCTTCTTTTTCTAATTCTGCAGCAGCAGCTAAAGCAACTTTAATTATTTTACCAAAAGAAACTATTGTAACATCCGTTCCTTGTCTTTTAATATCAGCAACTCCAATTGGAATTAAATATTCTCCGTCAGGAATTTCACATTTATCACCATACATTTGCTCACTTTCCATAAAAATAACTGGGTCATTATCACGAATTGCTGATTTTAACAAGCCTTTTGCATCATATCCATTTGAAGGAACAACAACTTTTAATCCTGGGCAGTTAGCAAACCAGTTTTCAAATGCCTGAGAATGCTGAGAACTCAACATACCAGCGCTTGCCGTTGGCCCTCTAAATACAATTGGGCAATTATATTGCCCACCGCTCATACTTAAAAATTTTGCCGCAGCATTAATAATTTGATCAATGGCCACTAAGGAAAAGTTAAAGGTCATAAACTCAATAATTGGGCGTAAACCATTTACGGCCGCACCAACTCCAATACCAGCAAAACCAAGTTCTGCAATAGGAGTATCAATTACACGTTTCGGCCCAAATTCGGCCAACATACCTTTACTTACCTTGTAAGCACCATTATATTCAGCAACTTCTTCACCCATTAAAAAAATGGTTTCATCACGTCGCATTTCTTCATTCATAGCCTCACGAAGAGCCTCTCTAAATTCTATTGTTTTCATAATCTTATAACTTTCAAATGTAAAAAAATAAGGTGTATAAAAAAATAAAAATATTAGGTCTTTTTTGAACCCAAAGTGTTTGAATAACGCCATAATTTTCTAAATTTGCTAACCAAAAAATTATAATGATGAAAATCTTAGTTCCAATTAGCAACGTACCTGATACTACTACAAAAATAGCCTTTACAAATGGCGACACAGAATTCAATACTGCTGGTGTACAATTTATAATAAACCCATACGATGAATGGTATGCACTTGTTCGCGCTCTTGAATTAAAAGAAGCTGGAAAAGCCGAAAAGGTAACGGTTATCCATGTTGGATTGGCTGATAGTGATGCTACAATTAGAAAAGCTTTTGCTTTAGGCGCAGATGATGGCGTTAGAATTGATAATGAAGGCCCTGATGCGTATTTTGTTGCAGAACAAATTGCGAATTATGCTAAAGAAAACGGTTATGAATTAATAATGGCAGGTAAAGAAACAATTAGTTTTAATGGTTCTTCTGTTGGAGCTATGATTGCTGGTTTTATGGATTTACCATTAGTTTCATTAGCTACTAAATTTGATTTAGAAGGTAACAAAGCAACAATTGAACACGATATTGATGGCGGTACTCAAGTGGTAGAATGTGAATTACCATTAGTTGTTTCTTGTGCTAAAGGAATGGCAGAACAACGTATTCCAAATATGAAAGGGATAATGGGAGCACGCACAAAACCATTAACTGTAGTTGCTGCAACTAGTAATGATAAATTAACAAACATTAAATCATACACATTATCAGCAGGAAGAACAACTTGTAAAATGATTGATGAAAACAATATAGATGAATTGGTTCATTTATTACATACAGAAGCAAAAGTTATCTAAAAATTTAATATTGTCAATTCGAGCGGAGTCGAGAATTTAAAAATATAAAAACGAAACACCATGATATTAGTATATACTGAAATAAATAAAGGAAAAGTAAAAAAAGCATCCTTAGAGGCTATTAATTACGGAGCAAAAATTGCTGAACTTACAAACTCAACAGTTACTGCAATTGCAATAAATGCAGATGCTCCTCAAATTGAAGAAATGGGTAAAGCTGGTGCTAAAAAAATAGTATCAATTAAAAACGATGCATTAAATAGTAATGACAGTATGTTGTTAAGTGCAACTGTTGAGCAAATTGCAAATGCAGAGGGAGCGAAAATTATTGTATTTTCTTTCGATATAACAGGTAAAGCAGTTGCTCCTCGTTTATCAGCTCGTTTAAAAGCAGGTTTAGTAGCTGGTGCGGTTGATTACCCTACAATAAATGGAAATAATTTAGAAGTTAAAAAAAGCGTGTTTTCTGGAAAAGCAACTGCATTATATTCAATCAATAGCGAGATTAAAATAATTTCAATATTACCAAATTCGTTTCCTGTAAAATTAGGTGATAACGCAGCAACCGTGGTTGAATTTACTGCTGATTTGAGTAATGTAAATTCTAAAATTGTTTTTAAAGAAAAAAAATCAAATGATGTTGGAGGTATGATTCCATTGCCAGAAGCTGAATTAGTTGTTTCTGCTGGACGTGGAATGAAAGGTCCTGAAAATTGGGGAATGATTGAAGAATTAGCAAAGGAATTAAGAGCCACAACAGCTTGTTCTCGTCCGGTTGCAGATATGCACTGGCGTCCACACCATGAACATGTTGGACAAACAGGTGTAGCAATTCGTCCTAACTTATATATTGCGATTGGTATTTCTGGCGCTATTCAGCATTTAGCAGGTGTTAACGGTAGTAAAACCATTGTTGTAATTAATAGTGATAAAGAAGCTCCATTTTTTAAATCAGCAGATTACGGAATTTTAGGCGATGCATTTACAATTGTTCCAAAATTAGTTGAAGCAATTAAGAAATTTAAGGCTAACCAAAATTAAAAAAAAGATATTAGTTGTTGGTTATTCGTTTTTCGAGAATTTATACTTAACACTTGCTCAAATAACAAATAACTAAAATCCTATAACAAATTTAAAATGGGAATGAAAAAAGTAAGATTAGAAATTGTAGGATTGTCATACAGTCAAACGCAAAGTGGAGCTTATGCTCTTGTTTTGGGCGAAAGCGCTGGCAGTAGAAGATTGCCAATAATTATTGGAGGTTTCGAAGCACAGGCAATTGCCATTGAACTTGAAAAAATGACACCAACTCGACCTCTTACTCACGACTTATTTAAAGCTTTTGCTAAAACATTTAATGTTGACGTCACTGAAATTTTAATTTATAATTTAGTGGAAGGTATTTTTTATGCTAAATTAATTTGTTCTGACGGATCTAAAGATGTTGAAATAGATGCAAGAACGAGCGATGCCATTGCTTTAGCAGTTCGTTTTAATTGCCCTATATTTACTTATGAATTTATTTTAAAATCTTCGGGAATAGTTTTAGATGATGAATCTTTACCAACTCTAGAACAAATTTCTGCTCCTCTTGAAGAAATAATGAACTCCGAAAGCGAATACCAATCAAAATCAACTGAAGAATTAAAAAATTTGCTCCAAAGCGCTTTGGATAATGAACAATACGAATTAGCTTCTAAAATTAGAGACGAAATAAATACACGTAAAGCGTCTTAATAAATTTACTTTCTTAGTTTACCAAACAATTACTCAATGTCTGATTTAAAATATAATTTACGAGGTGTTTCTGCTTCAAAGGAAGATGTACATAAAGCTATCTCAAATATTGATAAAGGATTATTTCCTCAGGCATTTTGTAAAATTGTTCCCGATTATTTAACTGGCAGTAATGAGCATTGTGTAATTATGCACGCTGATGGCGCTGGTACAAAATCATCTCTAGCATACGTTTATTGGAAAGAAACTGGCGATTTAAGCGTTTGGAAGGGTATTGCACAAGATGCAGTTATTATGAATATTGATGATTTAATTTGTGTAGGAGCAACAAATAATATTTTATTATCATCAACCATAGGAAGAAATAAAGGATTAATTACTGGAGAAGTTATTTCAGCAATTATAAATGGAACCGAAGAAGTATTACAAACATTAAGAGATAACGGCATTGATATTCATTCTACCGGCGGCGAAACTGCTGACGTAGGGGATTTAGTGCGTACATTAATTGTTGATAGTACAGTTGTTTGTCGTATGAAAAAAGCAGATGTAATTTCTAACCACACCATTAAAGCAGGCGATGTAATCGTTGGATTATCATCATCTGGAAAAGCAACCTATGAAACCGAATATAATGGTGGAATGGGAAGTAACGGATTAACAAGCGCACGTCATGATGTTTTCAGTAATTATATTGCTGAAAAATATCCGGAATCTTATGACGAAAGTTTACCAACTGAAGTAACATATTGCGGACAATTAAAACCAACAGATAAAATAGAAGTATCTTATACAAATAGTGATGGTTCAATTATAAACGAAACTATTGATGCAGGGAAATTACTGCTATCACCTACTCGTACGTATGCACCCATTGTAAAAAAATTAATTGATGTTTTAGGAAATAAATTATCAGGGCTTGTGCATTGCAGTGGTGGCGCACAAACTAAAGTATTGCATTTTGTAGAAGACGTACATATAATTAAAGATAATATGTTTCCGTTACCTCCATTATTTAAATTAATACACCAGCAAAGTAATACAGACTACAAAGAAATGTATAAAGTATTTAATATGGGACATCGCTTAGAAGTATACTTACCTGCTGAATTTGCACAAGAAGTTATTACAATTTCAAAATCATTTAATGTGGATGCTCAAATAATTGGAAGAGTTGAAGCTCACCAAGGAAAAAAAGTAACGATAGAATCTGAATTTGGAAAGTTTGAGTATTAAATTTTAATATAAAAACTGAAAATTAAAATATCAATTTTCATTCAAAAATACATTATCTTGTAGCCTCAATAATTTAAAGTAAAATAGATGATTACGATTGGAACACGCGGAAGCGACTTAGCACTTTGGCAAGCAAATTACACCAAAACTATTTTAGAAGAAAAGGGTCATGAAGTTCAAATAAAAATTATTGAAACCAAAGGAGATACTTCACAACAGTGGAATACAAGCTTTGAAAAATTAGAAGGCAAAGGTTTTTTTACCAAAGAATTAGAAGAAGAATTATTAGCAGGAACAATTGATGTTGCTGTTCACTCGCATAAAGATTTACCAACAGAAAATCCTGAAGGCTTAATTATTGCTGGTGTTTCATCCAGACAATATCCATCAGATTGGCTTATTATACGAGAAGATTGTGTTGACGAAAAAAAGAAATTCAATTTAAAAGATAATGCAAAAGTGGGAACTTCCTCTGCAAGAAGAAAATCTCAAATGCTTGCTTTCAGGCCAGATGTTGAGTTATCTGATCTGAGAGGAAATGTGCCTACGCGTATCAACAAATTAAAAAATGGCGAATACGATGCGATTCTATTGGCCGGAGCTGGATTAGAGCGCTTAGAATTAGATTTATCAGATTTTCATGTTGAACAATTAGAACCTTCAGAATTTGTGCCAGCGCCTGCGCAAGGCGTATTAGCATGGCAAATTAGAGAAGACGATTATAAATTGACAGATATTTTTGATACAATTTGTGACTATGAAGTTTTGGTAAATATAAATATCGAGCGACGTGTTTTAAATTTATTAGAAGGTGGTTGCCTATTGCCATTAGGAATTTATTGTGATGCTGAATTAAATGATTTAGATAAAAAATTATTTAAAGTTTGGGTTTCAGTTGCTGAAACTGCGACTTCGCAACCTAAACAATTATATTACGAAACTACAAATACAGAAGATTTACCTGAAAAAATAGTTGAACACATTCATCGCATTACAGGTAAATCAATTTTCATATCACGCGAAACGCACGAAAGCAGTACACTTAACCGATGGCTAACTAATTTAGGATTCACTGTAGAAAACAAAAGTTTGATTGATTTAAAAAAATTAACCATTAAATTTTTACCAAGAACTGATTGGTTATTTTTTAGCAGTAAACATGCCGTTGAGTTTTTCTTTATGCAAAAACCAGATATTGGCACAACTAAAATTGGATGCATCGGAAAGTCAACCTCACAAAAAATTCGTGAATTAGGCTTAAAAGCTGATTTTATTGGACAAAGCACTGACACTAAATTAGTGGGAAAACAATTTTCGGCACGCGTAGGATTGGGGACTGTTGTGTTTCCTGTTGCTCGCGAAAGTATGCGAACTATTCAATGGCAGTTTCCAAAGCAACAAAACGTTATTGATTTACCAATTTATGCAGCATTAAAAGTACCACATGTTGTTGCTGAAAATACCGAAATACTTGTATTTACGAGCCCAAGTAATGCTGAATCTTATTTAGATAAAAATTCAATCCATCCGCATCAAAAAATAATTGCAATGGGAGAAGCTACTCAAAAATCATTACTGAAAGCAAAAGTTAGAGCATCACAAATTACAATGCCATATACGTATGATGATTTAGGGATGTTTAGAGCAATATTAAACGTGTTATGATACCATTTCAAAACCCAACCATATATATTGGAGGTTTGCGAATTGATGAACCTATTACGGTTTTAACCGATTTGATTTTTTGTGCAGTTTGTTTTTATGCCTATTATAAATCAAAACGTATTTCAAATATTAAAGCTATTAAATTATATAGTTTATTTTTTTTAACAACTGGAATCTCAACATTAATAGCAGCTCTAATTGGTCATGCTTTTTTATACCATTTTGGTAAAGACGCTAAAATTTATGGTTGGGTATTAGGTATTTTTTCAATTTCATTTTCACTTTTTGCAGTTTTAAATCATACAAAATCAATTATTGGAAATAAAAATTATAAAACGTTACGGAATTTATCATATCTAGAAATTTTATTTTCTTTAATTTGTACGTTTTATTTTTGGTCATTTATTGTTGTAATAATTCATACTACTTTTTCGTTTTTATTTATGGTAGTGCCATTAGAATATTTGAAATATAAAAAAACAAAATCACAGTTAAGTTTATATATGATTTACGGAGTTGGTTTTATGCTCATTGCAGCACTTTGCCATTTACTAAAATTAGGCTTCGGCATTTGGTTTAATCACTTAGATGTTAGTCATGTATTTATGACATTAAGCGTTTATTCAATGTACTTTGGCGTGAAAAATTTTAAAACAATAAAACATTAAAATATATTATGATAACAAATCGGCCAAGAAGAAATCGCAAATCGGAAGTAATCCGAAATATGGTTCAAGAAAACACAATTAGTGTAAATGATTTTATTTTTCCATTATTTTTAATTGATGGGAAAAATAAAACAACTGAAGTAAATTCAATGCCTGGAATTTTTAGATTTAGTCCTGATTTAATTCTAAAAGAAATTGAGTCTTGTATGAAATTAGGAATAAAAGCATTTGATGTTTTTCCTAGCATCAACAATAAATTAAAAGATAAACGTGCTACAGAAAGTTTAAATAAAAACGGATTGTATTTAAAAACATTAACCCAAATAAAAAAAGAATTTTCTGAAGCCTGCATTATGACAGATGTTGCGATGGATCCTTATAGTAGTGATGGACATGATGGATTAGTAGAAAAAGGAGAAATTGTAAATGATAAAACTCTTGCAATTTTAGCGAAAATGGCTGTAGCACAAGCTGATTGCGGAATTGACATTGTGGGGCCAAGTGATATGATGGATGGAAGAGTTGGCGTTATTCGTGAAGCACTTGATAAGGCAGGGCATACAAACGTTTCAATCATGAGTTACACGGCTAAATACGCAAGTGGATTTTATGGTCCTTTTAGAGATGCATTAGATAGTGCACCGAAATTTGGAGATAAAAAATCCTATCAAATGAATCCAGCAAACAGCAAAGAGGCGTTAATAGAAGCGCAATTGGATACAAATGAAGGGGCAGATTTTTTAATGGTTAAGCCTGCTTTATCATATCTTGATGTAATTAAAGATTTAAGCACAAACTTTGAATTACCGATTGCAGCCTATAATGTAAGTGGCGAATATTCAATGGTAAAAGCTGCTGCAGCAAAAGGGTGGATTGATGGTGACAAAGTAAGTGAAGAGATTTTATTAAGTATTAAACGTGCTGGAGCATCTATTATTTTAACTTATTTTGCTAAAGAATGGGCAATAAGAAATAAGTAAAAGAAAATAATTTATTGAAATTACTTGATTCAAAATCTGCCACAAAGTCCTATAAAACCTGTGGCATAATAATCGTACAATTAAGACTATATAATTACTATTTACTATGAGTTTTTTCGAACAATTTACAAATATGCCCTTTGAACCTATCATTGATGACGACAGTGAATTTATACCATTACTTTCGACTGAGGATGAAGACAATATGCACGCAGAAAAAGTGCCTACATTACTGTCAATATTACCGCTTCGAAATACGGTTTTATTCCCAGGCGTAGTTATACCAATTACAGTTGGTAGAGATAAATCCATTAATCTAATAAAGGACGCTTTTAAGGGTGATAAAATAATAGGTGTTGTATCTCAAAAAAACGATACTGTAGAAGATCCAAGTCAGGAAGATTTAAATTGTGTTGGAACAGTAGCACAAATATTAAAAATGTTACGTATGCCCGATGGCAATACAACGGTTATTATTCAAGGTAAAAAAAGATTCAGAATAAAAGAGTTCACGCAATCAGAGCCATATTATAAAGCGAAAACAGAAAGTTTTGAAGAAACTCGTCCTGAAAAAAATGACGAAGAATTTGAAGCAATTGTTTCTAACTTAAAAGATACGGCTTTACAAATTATTCAAAAATCATCACAAATACCAACAGAAGCAGGCTTTGCATTAAATAATATTGAAAGCCAAAATTTTATGGTGAATTTTATTTCATCAAACATGAATGCAACGGCAACAGAAAAACAAAGTATGTTGGAAGTGCCAAATTTAAAAGAACGAGCAACGCTTGTTTTATCTCACTTAATTAAAGAATTACAAAAACTAGAATTAAAAAATCAAATTCAAAATAAAGTAAAAGTTGATTTAGATAAAGAACAACGTGATTATTTTTTACACCAACAAATAAAAACGATTCAAAAAGAACTTGGTGAAAAAAGCCATGAGCAAGATATTGAGGAGTTAAGAGCAAGAGCCGTTAATAAAAAATGGAGTAAAGAAATTGCTGAACTTTTCGAAAAACAAATAAATAAACTTGCTCGTATGAACCCTAATTCTGGTGAGTTTGGTGTACAAACAAATTATGTTGAACTTTTATTAGATTTACCATTTGGAGAATACACAACTGATAATTTTGATTTAAAACATGCGGAAGATATTTTAAATGAAGATCATTTTGGTTTAGAAAAAGTGAAAGAACGCATCATTGAACACTTAGCCGTTTTAAAATTAAAAGGTGATTTAAAATCTCCCATCATTTGTTTATACGGTCCTCCAGGAGTTGGAAAAACATCATTAGGGAAAAGTGTTGCAAAAGCTTTAAACAGAAAATACGTTAGAATGAGTTTAGGTGGGTTGAAAGATGAAAGTGAAATACGTGGACACCGTAAAACATACATTGGAGCAATGCCTGGACGTATTTTACAAAGTTTGAAAAAAGTACAAACTTCAAATCCAGTTTTTATTTTAGATGAAATTGATAAAATTGGTTCAGACTATCATGGAGATCCATCATCTGCTTTATTAGAAGTATTAGACCCAGAACAAAATACAACCTTTTACGATAATTTTTTAGAAACTGAATACGATTTAAGTAAAGTATTATTTATAGCAACCTGTAATAATTTATCTACCATACAACCGGCATTACGCGATAGAATGGAAATTATAGAAGTAATTGGTTATACGGTTGAAGAAAAAATTGAAATTGCAAAACAACATTTATTACCAAAACAAGTTGAAGAAAATGGTTTAAAAAAAGTGCAATTAAAATTAACTGATAAACAATTAGAATATATTGTAGAAAATTATACTGCTGAAAGTGGAGTACGTGGTTTAGAAAAAAAGATTTCTAAAGTTGCTCGCTACCTTGCGGTACATGTTGCTAAAAATGAAAGCTTACCGAAAATCACAGAAGAATCAATTACGAAAATTTTAGGGCCATCACACGAAAAATCAAAATACCAAGGCAACGATGTTGTTGGAGTTGTAACAGGCTTAGCTTGGACACAAGTTGGTGGCGATATTTTATACATTGAAACAAGTTTATCTAAAGGAAAAGGCTCTAAATTAACCTTAACCGGCAACCTTGGAGATGTAATGAAAGAAAGTGCAACACTCGCATTAGAATTTATAAAAGCTCACAACGAAGAATTAAAAATCGATTCTGAATTATTTGAAAACCATAATATTCATATTCACGTACCTGAAGGAGCAACTCCAAAAGACGGACCAAGTGCAGGAATAGCTATGCTTACAGCTTTAACCTCAGCACTCACAAAACGTAAAGTGAAAAAGCATTTGGCGATGACTGGCGAAATTACTTTAAGAGGAAAAGTATTGCCTGTAGGTGGAATTAAAGAAAAAATATTAGCAGCTAAACGCGCAGGAATTAAAGAAATTATTTTATGTGCTGATAACGAAAAAGACATTTTAGATATTAATCCAGAATATTTAAAAGGTTTAACATTTAAATACGTAAACCAAATGGTGGAAGTTTTACAACTTGCATTATTAAAATAAATACAAAACTCACAACAAGTTAAACTGTATTAGATAGTTGAGTTAACTAACTAATACAGTTTATTCACTTAAATCACTTTCCAAAACGTATCTTAATCTTGTTTTGTAATAGAATTCAGTTTTAATTTCCTTTATAACATCCTCTGCTGTTTTACCTTTTTCAATAACCCTCTTCAAACTAAGAATGTCAAATTGAGTAGTAATTTTGTCAACCTTTTGTTTTTTTACATACGCATATGCTAAACTTTTTGTTTTTGTTTTTGAATCTACTCGATCATAAAAATAAATAACTCCTTCTTCTCTATTATTTATTACGGGCTCTTTTCTAAAATAGAAAACACTGTCTGGTTTTTCTTTTTCTTTAACAATAGAATTCTCACTATTATCAACCTCCTCATAAATAATGCTATTTTCTATTTTTGTTTTACAAAAATCCTCTTGCGATAATAACGATTTATCAAATTTATCTAACATCTTCATTTTAGATAATTCAATATAAGTTTTCAGCAAAGTGCTTTTATTTTTACTAAAATATCTCCAAACAGTATCATTTAAAGGTATTTTATTATTATTAGCAATTAAATAAATATTTAGTAGTATTTGTTCATCTTTAATCTTAAATAATTTTTCAAAGTATTTTTTTACCGCAACATTCGAATTATAAAATGGAGCAAGAATAACAGCATGGTTTTCTATCATATTAAAATAGCTCGGGTAAATTTTTTTGCCCCTTACACTATCAATTTCAGAGCTCTGAAGCGTATAATAATCTATTAGGTTTTCGCCTAACTCTTCTTCTGCATATGATTTACCAGCTTTAATAGCTGATGTATTATAACGTTTCAATTCATTATTTGCTTCAGCAATTAGTACAGGTAGATTTAATTGATATTTAGTGCTCGGAATAATATTACGTATAACTAAGTCAGCAAATAAATTATTTATTGGAGTTTTATATTCTTCAAAAGAGGTTAATGATAGTAAATCAGGAAAAAAGTTAGCGCAAAGTTCCAAGCTATCATTTAATGGAGACAAAACATTTGAAATATTTTCTTCATTACCTGTTAATGGAGTTTTGTTTTTAAGTAATTCAAATAAAGTATTATAACTTGCTTTTGTTTTTAAAAGACCTAGCCCTTTTATTATACAAATTTGTAAGTAACTACTATCCTCAAAATAATTATAAAGATCCTTATAAACAGGGATTATTTTTTCGTCTCCCATATCACCAACATTAACTAATAAAGTAGCTTTATTATCTTCATTTAATTTCAAAAAATTATTTGACTTAATAAAATCAATTATTTGCTTTGAGAATTTTTTGTCTATTATATTATTTTCTAGCGTTTGTCGAGCTGCATATTTTATTGTTGTATCTGTTGAATTTAAATCTTTTAGAAAAGTAGCTGTTTTGTTTTCAAAAATAGGTTGCGATAATAATGTATCCTTATGTTTAAAGGATTTTAAAAATCCATCTGCCCAACCAGTAGTTCCAGTCGAAGAGTCGCAAACGGCAGATAAACAAAATAAAAGGCCATCTTTTAAAATATATTTTCGTTTTATCATGTTAGAAGTGGCCGTGTCTTTCAATACCATTTCATAAGTTTCAGTTTTATCGTTTTTAGAATAAACAGGTTTCGAAATTATATAGGTATAATTTGATTTCAAGTATTTATTTATATCATCCCAAAATGTTTTTGAATCTCTATAATCATAATCATTATATTTTTCATATTCAATATTAATATGCTCGCCTGAAGATGGCGAATAATATGACTTTGATTTAGACTCGAAATTATAAGCAGTACTAATCAGTTTTTTGTTTTTCTTATTTTCAATATCAGCATAAAAAGAGGCCATTCCTTCTTCAAATAAATTTTTATCTTCAGGCACTAATTCATCAGTTGCAGTAAATGCATAATTGTCATCGGTTATCGTTTTCAATTCATTGATGTGTTTAAAATCAATTATTTTAAATGAATTAAAAAAATCTTGTGGTTTTTTATTAGTTTGATTTACATCGACTAAAGCAAAGGCTAAATAATAATGAGAACCTTTTATAAATATTTTACCATAAAATTTTTTATTTAATTTTTTATTTAATCCCGAAAAATTAATGCATGATAAATTTTGTTCACGAGTAATTTCACGAGTAATTTCAGCTTCGTAGCCAAAGTTTTTTAATGTGCTATTACACAATATATTTAATTCGAAAGTATCTTCTTCTAAATAATAAAAGTCATGGTAATAATAATTCATAACACCATAACAAATGCCAGTATTCTTATCTTGAGCAAATAATTCTTCTGCTAAACCTTGGTATCCAGTTTTTTTATTATTAATGTATTTATAAGTTGACGGAATATTGACAGAGAAGCCTTTTGTTGCTGGAGAAAAAACTTGTAATGATTCTGATTTTTTAGGAATAAATTTAATAGATTCAAAAAAACGTGCCGCTTCAGTTCCATTAATATAATCACCTTTTCCACTCATTTTAAAAATGATAATTTCATTTTCTGTAAAATATATTTGATAACGCTGCAGATCGCTTCTCTTTGTTTTATTAATAATATCAATACCCCTTATTCCATTTGAAGCAATTATTTCTTTTTTAGAAATTATTTTTCCTGGAATACTTTCATACAACAAACTATCAACTTTTAAAATCATTTTATCTGAATTATAATTGAAAAGTGAAGCGTATGTAGCTTGCCTAGATATTGTATAATATGATCCATTGGCCATATCAGTTGTTAAGACAAAAGAATACCCCTTTAAATTTGCCAAACTAACTGGCGCTTCATGTAAATCGAAAGTAAATAAAGAATCGGCTGCGTATTGTTTTGTAACGGAAAGTTTTTTTACAATATCGTCAATTTTCTCTTTTTGTTTAATTCCTCTTTTTGAAGCAATGTTAGACATTGGCCTTAATTTATAGCCCATTTTTCTTAGTAATTCAATTACTCCAGCTTCGCCAGGAAGATGAGCGGCACCTATTCCAGAAAAAATACTTCCTGTTTTACTAACTGAATCAATATTATGAGCCAAAATAACATTACGATCTTCAATTAAATATTTTTGAGTATTTTTTGTGAAATGAACTAAGCGAGTTAAACTATCTAAAGCATCTAAATCGCCTAATCTATATGAGTCATCAATTTGATCTTGCACTTTATAATAATCATACTTTACCCTTGTTTCATCATAATCTTCATCTGGATCCTTAACTGAAGATTTTGTAGCCATTATTAACGATGTATTAAAATCTTCGAGACTCACAATTTTTTTATTCAGTTTAGAGCCAACCTTATAAATATATAAATCTATATAGGTCGATTCTTCATGATCGTTTTTATTATTGTTATTCCGATATAGAAGGTTATTAATGATGTCGGGATCATTTGCAATAATTTCCATATATCTTTTATTGCTTGGTGGCTCAATTTTAAAAGCATCTTTATAAAAATTTGCATTTTCAAAAGTGTTTGGATTATTAAATTGTTCTAGTAATCCAATGGTTTTCATGTTGCTTAGCCATTGATCTGGATTAGATTCTAAACCTACAGAATTTACACTTGAAAGTGCGACAAAAAAAGAATCAGATAAATGAAAGGCAAGCTTACTGCTTACATGCATTGTGCCATATAAATAAGATGGCTTAGTAAGTCCATTTCCAGTTATTTCCCAAAGCAAACTAGGGTACTTTTTTTGAGCAAAATTATTTACAAAACAAAAAACAAATAATAAAATAAAAAGATTTTGCTTTATTTTTAAGAACAAGAAATTCATAAGGAAAGATTTTAAATAATTGAAAGATACAATAATATGATTAAACTCTTTAGAAAAAAAGATAAAAATTCTAAAATTTCAATCTGGCTTGCAACTTCAATTCGGTTTTTTTGTTCCCGTTAATTTGGTTTAAACTTCCTGCTTGCAAAACGGTTTGATTATCATAAATATTTTGTGCTACACGAACCCAAATTTCAAAATTACGGGTGATATCCCAATTTACCATAATATAACAACGTTGCCCTTTATAATATAATGCAGGAACTGAGTAACCATAAAGGACATCATTTTCATAAATATAAACTCTACTATCATAACCCTGAGTGTCAAACACAGCGTATCTTGCGGTAATTGAAATTGGTTTACCAACTTTTTTATAAATAATATCTTGGGCAAAAGCTACACCAACTTCATCAGGTTCATTTGCTTTATTTACATGCGTATATTCAACCCTAGATTTAATTTTAAAATCGGGCGATAATTGTGCGGATAAATTATAACGGTTATTATATTGAACATATGGTACTAAATAATCGTATGCATTATCAACTGAACTATTCTGAAATTTGGTACGATGTCTAAATCGAAAAGACATGTCAATTTTTTTTGTTGGCGAATAATTTAATTGAGCAAACAGATCTCTTCCGTTAGAGGGTGCGCTGGCAGAAGATTTAAGCCAATCAAATTTAAACTGATCCAAAAATAATGATAACGTTAAAGTCTTAAATAATTTTGCTTCCATTCCAATGTAAATACTTTTTTCATTTTGAGGAAGTGTATTTTCAGCAATTGCATTACCATATAAATTTTGGAAATTTTTTTCAAAATTACGGTAATGAGCCATAAATGTCAGTTTTGGATCAAGCGCTACAATTAAACCTTGACAAAAAGCTTTCCCCCCATTTTCACTCATCGAATATTCTCCAAACAAATTGGCATTTTTAAATACATAACTATAATCAATTCCACCAACAAAATTATGTTTGCCTTGATAATCGAATTTATTATATAAACTTGGAGCCCTAATCAATTCAGCACTTAAATTCATGTTTTGAACTGTTGCGCCAATATGCAAATTTCGCTTATTATATGCGGCGTTTCCGCCTAAAATGGTTTGTGTAATCGTTCCTTTATCTTCTAATAAATTATTTGTATTATGTAACCCTCCTAATTCCAAACTACTTACTCCTACTACATCAATTTCTCCATTTGTAACGGTATCAGTTATCGTTGCGTTTGCATCTATTTTTTTGTAAGAAACTAAACCTGTAAATTCAAAGTTTTTCAGCTTAAAAGTTCCTGCAGCTCCTCTAAAAAAACGATTTTCATCAAATGAATAATAGGGTTTGATTCCAATTCCATATCGTTTAATATTCATAGGCGAAGCTGATTTACCAAATGCAAATCCTTGCCAAAGCGTCAAGCCTTGTCCGAATGTAGCCTGATAATCTCCTAGTACAAGTGTTTTTACAAATCTAATATTTTTGATTGCAACATGTCCGCTATAAAAATCAAAACCTTGCTTTTGTGTTCCTTTAAAAAATTGTTCGCCTGCATCTTTTTCACCACTCAAAGCAAAACTAACAGCATTGTTATATTGAAAACGGTAGCGAGCAAAAACCCGATTTGGATCGCCTAAATAGTAAGAGTTTGGCTTGGTTGCTTTTGTTAAACTATCTGGCGTAAAATAACCAGATTGTTTTTCTAAAACACGTTGCATTCTCATAACAAATTCATGCTTACCATCTTTAAACATTTCTTTAGTACTGAAAAAAGTTGAATTAAAATTATTACTAACATATACGAAAGGCACAATTTTTTTAATGGTTGTTAAATCAAATCCATCAATACTTTGCAATTCATATATAGTCATTAGGTAACCATTTTTTTCACGATGCTTTATTAAATTATTAATTTGAATATCAGTTAATAATTGCATTTCTAAAAGCTCTTCCTTCTTTGCTCTATTTAAATTAATTGGGTGAGATTTTAAATACGTGTAAATCTCTGTTAGATTCGATAAATCGCCATCCTCGGATTGCATTTGTTCAGACAACAATTCTACATTCTGATTTATTTGCTCATCAACCTGCTCATTGTTTTTTGGGACAACGGTATCTATTTGCGCATAGCTACTCAACCAGAATAAGCTACTAACAAAAATAAATATGTAATTTTTAATTTTAATAAACTTCAGCTTTATTATTTAATTTATGGTTGAATTGTTGGCTTTGAATAATTTTTTCCAAACGCATAACTTAATCCAATTTGAGGAGACAATCCCAAAATAGAATGATACATTGAACTAATGTCAATTTTTAATCCTTGATAATTAACCCCAATTCCGAAGGAAGCTTGAGTTGGATATGTTGCGCCACCTACCCTTAAATAAACAAGCGAAGAAGGATTATATTCAATACCACCTTTTACATTTAATTTTTGTGCTGATGTTTTTTCTGCTTCACCTACTAAAAATACTTTTTTAGAAAAAATATATTGTGCTCCAAATTTAAAAATGGTTGGCACTTTTTCATTATTATAATTAGTTATTGAAACTCTAAATGGATTATAAATGTGAGTAGCAATAGTTAGTTGAGGCAATAATTTAATATTTAATCCAAGTGAACCGGTAAATGCATTTGCTTGCCCGTAAATATCACCAATTTTTGTATTTAAATAATCAAAGCCAACGCCTAAGGAAATAGTTTCACTCAACTTTAAACCATAACCTAAAGTAACCTGAGATTCTCGATATAATTTATATCCAATTGAAGAGTACGCTAAACTGAACGTTCCCTTTTTAATTGGAACAACGGCAGCGAAACCACTTTGAGATAATTCTTTTACAAAAAAACGATTTTCGTAAAAAGCTCCAACATCAGCTTGTCTCACAAAACCTAAACTACCTTGATTATTACGAGAACTCCAAACATCATGTAAACAGGAAGACGAATGAGCCAAGGCCGCAGAACGAGTCCCAATTGGACCATCTCCATTTGAAGCTAAAAATGAGAAGGGTAAACAAATAATTAATAGTGAAAATTTAGTCATATAAATTTATAAATGATTATGTATTCCATTGTTACCAAATATAAGATTTTGGCATGAATAACAAAATTATTTAATATGAAGGGATTATTAAATAATTGAGAACAATTTTAATAAATAAACTAATCTACACTAAACAAACTGTCAACAAATTCAGTACGATTAAATACTTGTAAATCATCCATTTTTTCACCAACACCAATATACTTTACTGGTATTTTAAACTCGTCAGAAATACCAATAACTACACCACCTTTAGCTGTTCCATCCAATTTTGTAAGAGCTAAGGCAGTTACATGTGTTGCGGCAGTAAATTGTCGACATTGCTCTATTGCATTTTGTCCAGTACTGGCATCCAAAACTAAAAGTACATCATGCGGCGCATCAGGAATTACTTTTTTCATCACCATTTTAATTTTGGTGAGCTCATTCATTAAATTTATTTTATTGTGCAAACGTCCAGCTGTGTCAATAATAACAACATCTGCATTTTTTGCTTTTGCGCTACTTAACGTATCAAATGCAACGCTTGCGGGATCTGCATTCATACCTTGGCTCACAATATCAACGCCTACTCTTTGGCTCCAAATAGTAAGTTGTTCTACTGCAGCAGCTCTAAATGTATCAGAAGCGCCTAAAACAACATTATAACCAGCTTTTTTAAATTGATATGCTAATTTTCCAATAGTTGTAGTTTTACCAACACCATTAACACCAACAACCATAATTACATATGGGCGTTTATCCGCTGGAATTTCAAAAGAAATAGTATCAGTTGTATTATTTTCGGTTAACAAATTAGCAACCTCTTGTTTTAAAACGGTGTTTAATTCGGAAGTACTAACGTATTTATCTTTAGCGACACGCTCTTCAATACGTTTAATTATTTTTAAAGTTGTATTTACGCCAACGTCCCCAGAAATTAACACTTCCTCTAAATTATCTAAAACATCAGCATCTACTGATGTTTTACCCGCAATAGCCTTCGCTAGTTTACCAAAAAAACTTTCTTTAGTTTTTAATAATCCTTGGTTTAAACTTTCTTTTTCTTTTTTACCAAATAATTTATCAAAAAAACCCATACTATTATAATTCAAATGAAAGTTTAACAGTGATGCTAGCTGTTTTATGTTTAGCTTTTGTGTTAAATGAACCTCCCCAAGAATAATCTTCGTTTGTGTTTTGCCCTGTTATTTGAAAAACACCCATTTCAGCACCTTTTAATTTTCCAATACTGCTATTCGCGTTTTCAGTTACAGTTTGAGCGCGTTTCAAGGCATCTTGAGTCGCACTTTTTAAAAGTTCTAATTTTAAATCAGCTAATTTGGTATAATAATAATCAGGTTCGTTAGCAGTGAACTCAATTCCCTTTTCAATTAAATCTCCAATTTCTTTCGTCGATTTTTCTACTGCACTTAGATTTTTTGATTCAATAATAACTTCTTGAAGCAGATTATAGCCTTCAAAAATATTACCAGAAGGGTTACCTTCGTTATTAAATAATTGTTTGTAATTTCTAGTGATTTTCAGTGATGAAAATGAAATTTCATTTTCAGGTATTCCATTTTTCTTTAAAAAAGAATTTACCGCATCAACGTCTTTTTTTATTAACGCATTAGCTTCTGCTAAGGTGCCAGCATTTCTAGAAAACGTTGCATTCCAAACAATTAAATCCGAATCAAAGTTTTGAGTTCCTAAACCTGTAACGCCAATATTATTATACGACACATGCGTTTTTTGCCAAGTAGAGCTTAGCTTGGTTACAATAAAAATTAGTGTAATTGCAATAATAGACGATGAAATTATTTTTGATTTATTCATTTTTATCAGAATTGTTTTAAAAACAAAAAATTTCTTTCCTATTTAAAAGAAAGAAATTTTAAAATAGTTATTATTTCAGTAAAATTATTTTTTTAAATAATCGGCAACTAATTCATTTTGCACGATTTCTTCTCTAAAAGCATAAGCACCAGTTTTTGGCGACTTAATTACTTTAATCACTTTTGTAAAGCTATTTCCTTTACCAGTTTTTAGGGTTGCAACTACTTTCTTTGCCATTTTAGTATGATTTTAATGGATTACTTAATTTCTTTGTGAGTTGTCATCTTTTTCAATATTGGGTTGTATTTTTTCAACTCAATACGATCAGGTGTATTTTTCTTGTTTTTAGTAGTAATGTAACGAGAAGTCCCGTGTTTACCACTGTCTTTGTGCTCTGTGCACTCTAAAATTACTTGAATTCTATTTCCTTTTTTTGCCATTTTCTTGGTATATTATAAATTTAAACTAAGCTAAAATGCCGTTTTCTACAGCGTCTTTTAAACAAGCGTAAATTCCTTTTTTGTTAATGTTTTTAATTGCAGAAGTTGATACACGAAGTGTAACCCACTCACCAGTTTCTGGTATAAAAAACTTTTTAGTTTTTAAATTTACTTTGAACTGACGAGGTGTTTTAGCGTTAGAGAAAGAAACATTATTTCCTTTCATTGCTTTTTTTCCAGTTAATTGACAAATACGTGACATGTTATTTTATTCTCTTTAAATTGTTATTCCTCTTAAAATAGGGACGCAAATATAGTATTCTTTTTTTAATCAACAAAATAATGTTGGTTTATTTCTAAAATAATATACTTGCATCCAAATATATTTGTTTAAGTGGAATACTGAAGGCGATTCAGCATTCCACAAATTGACTTATTTAGTCTTTGGTAAAACGACCACGACGTTCTCCACCTTCTGACGAACCACCAAATGGTCTATCGCCTGCTGGTTTATTTTCGCCGCCTTCACGAGAACTTACAAACGGTTTACGTTCTCCACTTCCATAAGTTTTGCGTTCGCCGGAAGTTCTTTCTCCACCGTATGATTTACGTTCTCCACTTCTTTCACCACCACCGTATGATTTACGTTCTCCGCTTCTTTCGCCGCCACCAAATGAGCGACTTTCGCCACCACCGTATGATTTACGTTCTCCGCTTCTTTCACCACCACCATAAGTTTTGCGTTCTCCGCTTCTTTCGCCTCCACCGTATGAACGACGTTCGCCGCCACCATATGATTTACGTTCGCCGCTTCTTTCGCCGCCGCCGCCGTATGAACGACGTTGACCATCTTCTCTTGAACCACCACCGTATGAACGTTTTTCTCCGTATCCACCTGAAGGTTTTGCCTTAGATACTTCAAAAGAAATACCACGACCATTAAATTCAATACCAGCTTTGTTTAAAGCTAATAATGGGTCAACAAATTTATTTTCAGTTTCGAAAAACGAGAAACTATTTTTAACGTCGATGTTAAAGATCATTCTTGCTTGGATATTAGAAATTTCAACTAAGAAATCTTTAATCGAATTTTTATTAAATCCGTCTAATACACCCATATTAACAAAGAAACGAGTTGTTTTACCATTACTTCCACCGTCATTACCCATGTTTAAATCCTGAGAATTTTGGTAGTAATTGTAGAAACGGTTAAATTCTTCAGAAATGAAACGTTTAATTAATTCTTCTTTCGTTAAATCTTTCAACTCTTCATAAATTTTCGGAAGATATTTTTCAATTTCATCATCCTTTACTTCAACTTCATGTAATTTTGTTACTAAGTGAAATAATTGTTTTTCACAAACTGCAACACCATCAGGCACATCAGCTTTTGTAAAACTATTTCCCATAATACGCTCGATATCTTTAATTTTGTTAACCTCACGAGGTGTAACAATTGCAATTGCGATACCAGATTTTCCAGCTCTACCAGTTCTACCAGAACGGTGAGTGTAATTTTCTGCTTCTTCAGGTAAATTATAATTAATAACGTGTGTTACATTATTAACGTCAATACCACGCGCTGCAACATCAGTAGCAACTAACATTTGCAAAGTACGACTACGGAAACGCTTCATTACTAAATCACGTTGAGCTTGTGATAAATCACCGTGAATTGCATCAGCATTATAACCATCTTTGATTAAGTTATCTGCAACTTCTTGAGTTTCTGCCTTAGTACGACAAAAAACAATCCCAAATATATCTGGGTAAAAATCGGCAATACGTTTTAATGCAGCATATCTATCACGTTGGTTAACTGTGTAATAAATATGTTGAATATTTTCAGCACCTTGATTCTTTTTACCTACACTAATTTCTAAAGGAGATTCCATGTATTTGCTTGCAATACGCTCAACTTCGCGAGGCATTGTAGCTGAAAACAACCATGTGTTTTTTGTTGGAGGTGTATTACCTAAAATAAGATCTAAATCATCTTTAAAGCCCATGTTAAGCATTTCATCAGCTTCATCAAGCACAACAACATCAACATGAGATAAATCCATTGCCTTACGGTCAATTAAATCTATTAAACGACCTGGTGTTGCAACTACAACTTGAGAACCGTTTTTTAAATCACGAATTTGAGTCATAATTGGTGCTCCGCCATAAACTGCGGTTACTTTTAAACCGCCCATATATTTTGAGTAGTTGATTAAGTCTTTACTTATTTGCATGCACAACTCGCGAGTTGGAGCTAAAATAAGTGCTTGTGTGAAACGAGATGTTAAATCTAATTTCGATAAAAGAGGTAAACCAAAGGCTGCGGTTTTACCTGTTCCTGTTTGAGCTAATGCTACAATATCCGACGACTTGTCTTTTAATTGCGCAATTGTTTGTTCTTGAATGGGAGTTGGACTCTCGAACCCCATCTCTGTTACGGCCTTAAGGAGCATTGGCTCCAAGCCTAAGTCTTGAAATGTCATTTTGTTTTTTTTAATTTTGATTAATACTAGCTGCTATATTGATTTAATTTCCGCAGTAGCTGTGATTATCCTTGCCGACGTCTGGCTAAATCACAATGATATGGACGCAAATATTAAATCTTTTGCGGGGCAAAGATACTACTAATTTAGTTAATAACAAAATATTAACAATTATTATTCTATTTACTATAAATAAGTGCTTTTAAAAGTTTGAGAACGAAATCAATTTTTTTTGTAACTAATTGAATTCCAATAATAAAATAAATTAATGCGAAATTTTTGAAATCGATTTTTAATAATGTTAAAAGTGCTAAATAAATATTTCTGTAAAATAAACTTAAATAATTAAGCTATTAACTATGAACTATTTTTTAATTGCTTTATATTCAATTTCCATTTGAGCAATAATATCTTTTACTTGCTCGGTGCCAATTCGTTTAGCTTTTATGCGTTTGTTTTTATCTAAAACATATATAACGGGAGTTGAATAAATATCATATTTTTCTTTAATGTTATTTATATGAACACCGTCATAAACATTAATCCAATCCAATTTATTTTCAATAATATATTTACGGTATTTTTCGTATTCATGTTGAGTATAAACACTAAATACTTTAACATCTTTTTTATCTTTTAAAAGTGCATGGTATTCATCTAATAATTTTGGGATTTCTGTTTTGCAGTGTCCACAATCAACATCCCAAAATACAAGTACAAAGTAATCTGCTTTTATAGTTGACATTGAGATAAATTTTTGTGTCAAATTTTGAAGATTGTCATAATACAATTTTGTAGCACCTGCACTTGTTTTAACTGTATCAAATCCCATTTTTGAAACAGCGCCGTGCCCTGCAGTATCAATCATTAACAAATCGGGGGCGACACTACCTAGTAATAAAGGCTTTAAAATATCTCCACGTTTTTCAATATTATCAATCGTTTTATCATCATAAATACCTTTTGCTTTTCCGGTTCTAAAATAGGTATCAATAATATGAACAAATACTTTATCAAAACCCATTACTTTGGCCGATTCGTATGTGGGCGTAAAATAAGCTAATAAAAACATATTCATTTTTGTACCTTGTTTAGTTTTACTCATCATTCTATCAATTTCAACATTTATCGAATCTGGATTTTGAACTACAACACTGTTGAAATATTTTTTAACTCTATCAGCAAAAAATGGGGTTCTTAAAATTCCATCATCCTGAAAATTTACACCATCCCAATAATGAGTTTTATAATACGTATAAATATACATACTGTCTGGCCTGCCATTTGAAGCTTTGGGAATATCCTTTGCTTCTTTTTCCATTTTTAAATTAATAACATCTCCAACAAAAGTTCCTTTGTGTTGCTCCAAAAAAGATTTCTCAAAATTGCTAACACTTTCATTTAACTCTTTTCCTTTTTGATTAATAAAAGCAATAGAATCTGACTTACTCATTCCTTGTGTTTTCGACCTAAAACCTGAAAATTCGATATTCTTTGATGTTATAAATTTTATGTAAGTAAAAAAATCATCGTTTTCTTTAGAAGTTGAGCTTTTAAGATTTTTAACCAAATCTAAAGTATCAGTAGAAAATTGTAATTTTTGACTTTGTTCGTCAATAAAAAAATCGAAATATCTAGCCTTATCTTGACTAACTAAGTAGTAAACACCTTTATCTAAATTATTTTTTCCTTTAAAAACAATATTTCCTTTAACTACTTTTTTACATGTATCCGAAAGGTATGACTTATCGAATTGGTAATAAGCCAAATAAACGACTGTATCTTTACAGTTTTTAAAATTTATTTTTATTTCATGTCCAGTTTGAGCATTTAAGCTTCCAAGAATAGAACAAAGGGCGATGTTTAATAGTATTTTTTTCATAATTAGTTTTCCAAAAGTATAAATAAAATTGAATTTATAATAATCCAAATTTATGTTGTATTGATTACAAAATATATTTAAAATATGTTAAATGAACGTGAAATGAGTTAAGGATACTTATGAAGTTGTAAGTAGTAAGAGTAATTGAGTGAAAATCATATATTAATCCATAGACTTTTTATTATAAATTGTATATCCAAAATGAAAGAAAAAAGAAAAACTATTTTCATTTTTATCATAATAATTAACTCCAATACTTATTGGGCCAATTGGTGTGTGGTAAACCAATGCACCCATACCTAAAAAATGATGATATAAAAAGGGTTTGCTATAGGTTGCTTTTCCATCGGCTGTCCTTAAAATAGAAAGAACAGGTTGAAAAACATAACCTTCAAAACGAATATCTAAATTTTTATATGGTGTTGCTATAGCTTTTAAACCGCCAGCGAGATATTGATGCGCTCTATAATCAGCAACAAAAAAAGTTTGACTTTCGGGAATAGGACTAAAAACAGGGGCTGATAGAATAGTAGCATTATAATTTCTGAAAAAATCTTGGCTTGAAAAGACGCCCTCAGCAAATACTCCAATTTTAAAAAACTTAATAGGTTTAACATATTTATCAAACGTAAGTTTAAAATTAAACCAATCATGTCCAGGATCCCTTATTGATTTAACTGAATCAATAGCGGTTGAACCAGGAAAATAACTTTCTAATCCGCTTACATATTTTGCCCTAACTAAAAGGCTAGTTCCCTCGGTTGCATATTGTTTTCGGTTTAAAGTATTTATTTGAAAAGAAATCTGACCATATTGAAAATCAAAAACTGAAAGATCACTAGTATCTAATTTAGTAAATTGATCACTTTGATAATATCTGTTTATCCATTCACTCATTCCGCCGGTAACAACAACTTTGGCTTTATTGCCTATAGGTGCGCCAATATTCAACTCACCAAATAGATCTTCTTGAATTAGGTATGCTGGTTTTTCAAAATCATAAAACAAAGCACTACTTTTATAATAATCCCAACGTGAAATAGTAAATATTGGCTCAACATAAAAAGGCAGTTTAGTTGGAAATTCAAATCTTAACCTAGTTAATGAACTTGTATTTAATTTCCCTAAATATCCATTGGCATAAGCTGTAAAACCAATCTTTCCTATATGATTATACTGAACGCCCAGAAAAAAATTACTTATTGGTCTATTTGAAATATTACCACCAATATCTAAAAACAAATGCTTATCTTTTTTTGTTTTCAAAGTTAAAATATATTTTCCTGAAGCTGTATCGAGTTCGGTTGTTGGATATGACGATTTTATTTTTTCGTCTGACATCATTCTAAAATACTGTCTCTTCAGTTGTTTCATTGAAAATTCAGTTCTGTTTTTTGTAATGCTCTTTGTAACAAACAACTCTGTTTTTTTATTAACGCCAGTCACATTTATTTTATTATAAATAATTTTGGAAACATCAGATTTCTCTCTAAATAATTGACGTTTTTCTAATAATCGACTATTATTTTCAAATTCGTTAACATGTTTTATTATTTTTGGCATTTGTCTCATTGTGGCAACATAACCGCTGTCAATAAGTCGTTGCACACTTTCAAAATCAAAAATACTAACATCTGCCCAAGGTTGAATAATGATTGAGTTATCACAAATTGGATTATAATTACTTTTACTCATTAACATGTTGCGTAACTGCAAAAACAGATTATCATCATTTGGAACTTCAGAATTTCCGGAAACAGAACTACCGATAATAAAATCCGGATACATCTCTTCATACATAACATTACTAGGAAAATTATTATATAATCCTCCATCAAACAACAAAGCACTATCAATAGAAATTGGCCTAATATAAAAAGGGTAACTTATAGAAGCTCTAATAGCAGAGGGCAAATCTCCATTTCGAAATATTACGCTTTCTTTTTTTACAATATCAGAAGCAACGCAACGAAAAGGTATAAATAAACTATCAAAATTATAATGTGAAGCTGCATTAGCTCCTGCAAAAGTTTCCATCAAATAAAAATCAATAGGTACTGAGTTAATAAGATTTGTAGGTAAATTTGAAAGTAAATTATTATTAAACGATAGTTTAACCATTAACCATGATGCATAATCTTCTCTTTTGTGCAAGAAATAGCCAAATTTTGAAGCCATATCACCTTTTGTTAATTTGGCAAAAGCTTGATCTTTAAAAATTTTTTCAATCTCTAAAGGTGAATAACCTGATGAGTATAAGCCGCCAATAATACTACCGATAGATGCTCCTGAAATGCAATGAATAGGAATGTGATTTTCTTCTAAAGCTTTTAAAACCCCAATATGAGCTAAACCACTTGCTCCGCCACCGCTCATAACAATGCCAATGCGTTGAGCAAACAATTTATAGCTATTAAAAGCCATAACAAAACTCAAAATAAAAATTATTTTTTTATAAACTCCCACGTAGCACAAATTTACCTTAAAAATCTTATTCAACACATAATACTTAATTTTAGAGAAAAATATTTTTAATCCAAATTAATTTTATTTACTTAGCACTATATAGTTTAAGAGAAATTTGTGATTCAATATATAACTAAAAAAATATTATACGGTATTTTCGTTTTATACGGAGTAATTACTGTAATATTTTTCCTATTTAACGTTTTACCAGGCGACCCGGCAACTATTATGTTGGGGCAAAGAGCTAATAAGGAATCAATTGCCGCAATACATAAAGATTTAGGAACCGACAGACCAATTTTAGAACAATACGGATTATACTTGAATGATTTGTCTCCCCTTTCAATTCATAATGTTCAAAATAAAGAAAGTCTTTGGTATTTAAATCCCGAAAAATACAGCTGGAAACCCTTGTTTACAATTGGAGAAAATAAATGCATAGTATTAAAACTACCACACTTAAGAAGGTCATATATTTCAAAACGTCCCGTATCAGATATTATTGCAGAAACATTTCCAGAAACAGCCGTATTAGCATTCACATCAATTATAATTGCATCAATAATTGGAATATTTTTAGGAATAATAAGTGCAATTAAACAAAATACATTTTACGATAGATTTTCATTGGTTTTAGCGGTTTTAGGAATGGCGGCACCTTCTTTTTTCGTCGGTTTAATAATTGCTTGGTTATTTGGATATGTTCTAAAGGATTACACAGGATTATCACCAACCGGTAGCTTATACGATTTTGACGTTTGGGAGGGCAAGAAATTAAAACTTAAAAATCTAATATTACCAGCAATCACATTAGGGATTAGACCATTAGCAATTGTAGTGCAATTAATGCGAAGCTCTTTGCTTGATGTAATGAGCCAAGATTATATTCGAACTGCTAAAGCCAAAGGATTAACATTACATAGTATTGTTATTAAACACGCATTGAAGAATGCTTTAAACCCAGTGGTTACAGCCATATCTGGTTGGTTTGCAGGCTTAATGGCAGGAGCAATTTTTGTGGAAAAAATATTTAATTGGAAAGGCATTGGTTATGAAGTATTTGAGGCATTAACAAAAAACGATTTACCAGTTGTTATGGGTGCAACAATCATTTTTGCCACCATATTTGTGGTAACAAATATATTAGTAGATATTGCTTATGGAGTTTTAGATCCAAGAGTTAGATTAAAATAAAAAATGCGAAAGAAGATAGTTGCTGGAAATTGGAAAATGAATAATACGCTTTCAGAAGCTGTATTTTTAATAGAGAATATTTTAAGTATGTTGAATACTTCAAACAATATTGTTAAAATTATTATTCCTCCATTTCCCTATTTGGAAAGCATATATTCCAAAATTAGAGAAACTGAATCCGTATTTTTAGGAGCACAAAATTGTAACCAAAAAACAGAAGGTGCTTACACGGGTGAGGTTAGTGCGAAAATGCTTCAATCTGTTGGATGCGAATATGTTTTAATAGGCCACAGCGAAAGACGTGCATATTTTAATGAAACCAATGAAGAACTTGTTTTAAAAATTAAAGAAGCATTAACCCATCATTTAAAACCAATTTTTTGTATTGGAGAATCATTAGATCAACGTGAAGGTGGATTTTACTTTGATGTTATTAAATCACAATTAGTAGAAGTATTATCAAATTTTACTTCTTCAGATTGTTTCAATATTATTATTGCTTATGAACCTATTTGGGCAATTGGATCAGGTTTAACAGCAACCAGTTTACAAGCACAAGAAATGCATGCGTTTATAAGAACAGAAATATCAAATTTATTTTCTTTGGAGATTGCACAACAAACTTCTATTTTATATGGCGGAAGTTGCAATGCACAAAACGCTCACGAATTATTTCAATGCCCTGATGTGGATGGAGGATTAATTGGAGGAGCATCATTAAAAGCGGAAGATTTTTGCGCTATTGTCGATTCTTTTTAATAAAATATTATAAAATTTCGAATCACACAATATAATTTTTTTGATAAAAAAATTAACCTTTACAAAAAAAAACCAAAAATGAATTATATACAATATACATTTACAGTATCACCACAAGAGCCGGGTTCAGATATTTTAATTGCACTTTTAGCAGATTTTGGATTTGAAAGTTTTACGCAAAACGAAACAAATTTAGACGCTTACATTCAAGATGAATTAGAAAATGAAAGTTTAGTGAAAGATTTAAACTTTGAAGATTTTACATTTTCTTATACACGAACCGAAATACCTAAAACTAACTGGAATGAAGAATGGGAAAAGAATTTTTCGCCTGTTTATGTTGATGAATTAGTATGTATTCGTGCACATTTTCATGATAAGGCAGAATATGTAAAACATGATATTGTTATTACACCTAAAATGAGTTTTGGCACTGGCCATCACGACACCACATGGTTAATGAGCAAAACAATGTTTAGTTTGGATTTCAAAAACAAGTCAGTTTTAGACATGGGTTGCGGCACCGGTATTTTAGCAATTTTAGCTAAACAGTTAGGTGCATCAAAATTATTAGGGATTGATATTGATGCTTGGAGTATAGAAAATAGTATAGAAAATGCCCAAATAAATAATTGCCCAGAAATAGAGTTTAAACAAGGAGACGCTAATCTTTTGCCAAAACAAGAAACCTTTGATATTATATTAGCTAACATCAATAAAAATATTTTAAAACACGATTTGCCAAATTATTTTTTGTGCTTAAAAAAAGATGGGCATTTATTATTAAGCGGTTTCTTTCAAACGGATGTGGAAGAATTAAAAAACTTAGCAAAAGCAATTGGATTTGAGTTTATAGAAAGCTATCAGAAAAACGAATGGGCTGTGATTAAATTAAAAAAATAATTACGAAGAGGCATGAATTTAGAATTTATAGAAAAACAAAATTTCAGAAAGTGGTGGCACTATGCTATTGCCGGATTTCCTTTAATCATAATTAGTTCGATGTTTTGCTTAGTTCAATTTGATTTCGTAAGCACAAAAAATAATCAAAAAGAACCTCTGATATTTTTAATACTAATTGTATTTACGATACTTATTTTTATCTGGTTTTTATTTCTAAACCTAAAAACAACCATAAATGAAAAGGGCATATTTGTTAATTATGCTGGTATTCCATTTTGCAAAAAAAATATTAGTTGGAAAGAAATAATATCTATTTCAGTAATAAAATATTCTCCTCTTTATGATTATGGAGGTTGGGGTGTAAAATACAGTATTTTAAACGGATGGTGTTATAACGTAGCAGGAGATTTTGGGATTAAGATAATAGGCATAGACAAAAAGCCCTTTTTAATTGGAACTCAACAAAAAGAAGAAGTTGAAAAAATAATAAATCTCTATTTTACAAAACAATAAATTGTAAACATGACTTACACGAAAATAAATCAAGATCACATTAATCAATTAAAACAAATAATTGATGAAGAAGATATTTTTTTAGATAACGATAACCTAAAAAAATATGGCAAAGATGAAACTGAAGATTTAATATATAAGCCCGAAATTGTTTTAAAGCCAAAAAATGTTTTGCAAATTTCAGAAATAATGAAATTTGCAAATGTTCTCAAAATACCAGTAACGGTGAGGGGTGCAGGCACAGGTTTAAGTGGAGGCGCATTACCAATATTTGGCGGCATTATAATTAGCATGGAACGATTTAATACTATTTTAAATATAGATGAACGAAATCTTCAAGCAACTGTAGAACCTGGTGTTATTAATTACACTTTTCAAGAAGAAGTAAAAAAAATTGGATTGTTTTATCCACCAGATCCTGCAAGCTGGGGAAGTTGTTCCCTTGGAGGAAATGTAGCTCATAGTAGTGGCGGACCAAAAGCAGTTAAATATGGAACAACACGTGATTACGTATTAAACATTGAAATGGTTTTACCCAATGGTGATATTATTTGGACAGGTGCAAATACCCTTAAATATTCAACAGGTTATAACCTAACCCATTTAATGGTTGGAAGCGAAGGAACGCTGGGAATAATAACTAAAATTGTATTTAAACTAATTCCATTACCAAAACACGACTTATTAATGTTGGTTCCATTTACATCTGCCGAAAAAGCGTGTGAAGCAGTAGGTGCAACTTTTAGAGCAGGAATTACGCCAAGCGCTATGGAATTTATGGAACGCGATGCCATTGATTGGAGTATTAAATATGCAGGTGATGTCAATTTTTTAATTAAAGAAGAATGGCAAGCATTGTTATTAATTGAAGTTGATGGAAACAATTTAGATTTATTATTTAATGATTGTGAAACCATCAATAATTTAATGATTGAAAACGGTTGTGATGAAATTTTATTAGCTGATAGTGCTGAGCAAAAAGCTGCACTGTGGAAAATAAGACGCAAAGTTGGTGAAGCTGTTAAAAGTAATTCTGTTTATAAAGAAGAAGACACTGTTGTGCCAAGGGCTGAATTACCTCTACTTTTAAAGGGCGTTAAAGAAATTGGAGAAAAATATGGATTTAAAAGTGTTTGTTACGGGCATGCTGGTGATGGAAATTTGCATGTTAATATTATAAAAGGAGATCTTAGTGATGAAATTTGGGAAACAGAATTACCAAAAGGAATTACTGAAATATTTGAACTGTGTAAAAAACTTGGTGGAACTATTAGCGGTGAACATGGTATTGGTTTGGTACAAAAAGATTATTTATCAATTGTTTTTCCAAAACACCAACTCATTTTAATGCAAAACATTAAAAAACTATTTGATCCAAATTTAATACTCAACCCGGGTAAAATAGTTTTTTAAAGTTTATAAAATATTAGCTTACTAATTATTGAACTCAAATCGAAATACAAGAATTAATTTTGAGATTCTCCATAATTTTAAATATATTTGATAAACACTTAAAATAAAACTTATGAAAAAAATATTATTTTTATCCTTGTCATTAATATCATTTTGCTATTTAAATGCTCAAACTTTAACTCAAGCTAATCATGCCCCAGCTTATCTAAATAAAAACTATACTACCATACAATGCGATACGGTTGCGTCTGGAGCTTCTGGATTAGGGTCAGTTTGGAACTACACACTTGCAATGCATTCATCAATTACAAGCACTTATGTAACAGCTTTTGCGGCAAATCCATCTTATCCAACAGCTGATGTGTCTGTTTCATCAGGAACTAATAATACTGCGTATTATAAAGCAAGTTCTACAGGCCTTAATTATTATGGGGGTAATATTTCAGTAAACGGAATTCCAATTAATCTAAACTATGCTACACCTGCAAAATTTGCACAATATCCATTTAATGCAATTTCCACTTTAACTTCTGCAGTTGGAGGAAGTTTATCTGCTCTTGGAAATAACGGTACATTTACAGGTAATTGTCAAGTAACAGCTGATGCAACAGGGACATTAAATTTAGTTGGAAGATCTTTTAATGATATTATTAGATTATCGACCACTCAAATTTTAAATGGCACTATTCCTTTAGTTGGAAGTGTTAGTATTTTACAATTAAATTACGATTATTATTCTCCAAGTGCTTCTAAAGCTCCTATATTTTCAATATCAACTTCAACTTTAACATCAACTCTTTTCCCAACAAGTACTCAAACATTTGTAACTGTTTTAAAAGATTACGTAACTGTTGGTGTTAAAGAAAACAGTAAAGAATCAATTGAGCTTTCTGTATTTCCAAATCCATCTAATTCATTTATTAACTTTAATACTGCTAGCCTTGAAGCTTCTAAGATTATAGCTTTCGATGTAACTGGAAAAATAGTATTAACAGAAATTTTTGAAAACGGAAAAGTAAAACTTGATGTTTCTAATTTGATTGGTGGCATATATTTATATACGGTTATTGATAAAAACAATCAAACGCTAAAATCTGGTAAATTTAATGTAACCAAATAACTAATATTATTTCAATAATTCAATCAAAGCCTTATCTTTATACAAAGATGAGGCTTTGTTTTATTATAATAATTTCAATCATTTTATTTTCATGCGATAATAAAGTTGTGCATGAGGTAAAAACTATTAAAATAATTACACCTGAACAGGTACAAATTGAAATTGAAAAAGAGCTATCCTCTTTTCTTCAAAATGATTCCATTTTAATTATTGACTCAATTCAATTAAACACGTATTCCTTTTTTAAAAAAAATTATTTAAAACACTTAATTTGGTTTAATCAATCTCAACTAAATTCAAAAGGTGATAGCTTAATAGAAATTATTAAGAATTGTAAATATTATGGATTAATTCCTGAAGAATATCACTATTCGAAAATTTACAATGAAATTAGTGTCATTAATAAACAAAAAGATTCAGTCAACATTAGTTCATTAGTTAAAGCTGATCTATTAATGAGTGGTGCTTATTATTTAATGGGTGCAAATTTAAACAAAGGACGGCTTTATCCAGATAGTTTATTACTACAAGTCGATTTCAAAAAATTATCAATCGGCTGGGACAGTATTTTATTAAGTGGAATTAATAATAATAAAATTAAAGCTGCACTTGATTCTCTTGAACCCAAACATTATAATTACAGAATGCTGAAAAAAGAATTAGCTATTATTTTAAACGATAAAAATTATTTTAATTTCGATTCTATTCCATTTATTTCAGAAACTGATTCGTTAAAAAAAATCAGCTTAATTAAAAAAAATCTAACTCTTCAAGGGTTTTATGACACATTAAGTTCCGCATCAGATAGTGTGAAATTAACCAAAGCAATTAATGGTTTTCAAAAAAATGGTTTATCCAACCAGATGGAAAACTAGGGAAATATACCAAACAAGCATTATCATACAACCGAGATAAAATAATCAAACAAATTTCTATGTCGATGGAAAGATGGAGATGGGAAGAATCTAAATTTCCAATAAAATATGCATTTATAAATATACCAGCATTTTGGCTAGTTGTATTTGAAAACGACACAGTTGTAATGCAATCGGCCGTGGTTTGTGGCAAACCAGAAACTCAAACTCCAATATTAAAAAGCAAAATAGATCACTTATTAATTTATCCATATTGGAACGCTCCACAATCTATAGCTACCAAAGAAATATTACCAGCTGTTCAAAGAGATATTTCATACCTCGAAAAAAAACATTTTGAAGTTATTGGGAAAAATAATGAAGTTTTAGATTATACAAAACTCCCTTGGAAAAAATATTCAAGAAATTATTTACCAGTTCGGTTTAGGCAACGTATTGGCGAAGAAAACAGCTTAGGTATTTTGAAATTTAACTTTTACAATCCTTACGGAGTATACCTGCACGATACAAATTCGAAGCGCTATTTTAAAACGAGCTCACGTGCACAAAGTCATGGATGTATTAGACTAGAACAATTTTCTCAACTTGCTGATTTCTTAATCAGAGATGATAGCTTACATTATACACACGACAGTTTACAACAGTATTTTAGCATTCAACAACAACGTAAAATCAATTTAAAAAATCGTTTACCCATTTATACGCGATATTACACAGCACATGCAGATAGTACAGGTCTTAAATTATATTTAGACATCTATCGTAAAGATGAAG
>CAIYSA010000080.1 GCA_903928655.1 uncultured Bacteroidota bacterium | reverse complement strand
AATAATATAACATTTTCTAGTGAATTTATAACATTATTAATCTACGTTTATATATCGGATAAATTTGAATTGATCGGTAACATTGAAGATGTTTTGCAACCAAAATATTTTAATTCAAGAAATCGCCATAATTGGGATAAACTTTATTTAGTTAATAAAGATATATCCAATGAATTTGATTTTATATCATTTACAAATGATCTTGAATTTAGACTAAATGATCGAATAGAAGAAACTTATAGTTTCAACTTCAAAAGTTACCTAATTAATTTTTTCATTTCAAAAAAAATAGAAATAATGTCATCTATTGCATTTGTTTCTGAAAATATTCTTAATAATGAATTTGGAATTTACCTTGACATCGATGACAATATTATATTTAAAAGAAATTCTCTAAAACAAGCCTATGAATATGCATACGAAGCATTGAATTTACTTGGAAAACCTTCAAAGGTTAGTGATATTACAAGGAAAATTGAGGAATTACATTTAGATTATGAAACAAATGATGCAAAGGTTAAAGCATCCTTGAAAAGGCAAAATGGTTTTATTCCAATTGGTCGAACAAGCATATTTGGATTAAAAGAATGGGAGAACGAATTAGAAAATTTTAAAGGAGGAACAATTAGGAGTATTGTTTTTGAATATTTAGAGAAATTAAAGGAACCAAAACATATTTCAGATATTGCTAAATATGTATTGAATTATCGGCCAGATACATATGAGAGAAGTATTTTAGACAACCTTAAAGCTGATGAAACAGGAACTTTTATTTTTTTAAAAAATTCTACAATCGGACTTTCTTTAAAAAAATATGATCAATTATTTTTAGAACTCAATCAAATTGAATTTCAAATAACCAAAAGCTGGGAGGAGCGATTTAATGATTTAACTAATTTTATTGGGCTAAACAATAGGCTGCCATTTTCAAGCTTTTGTAATGATGAAGAAATTAGACTTTATAGATGGTATAAAGTTCAACAAGGAAAAATAAAAATTGGAAATTTAGACTATGAAAAATGTAATTTGTTAAACAATATTTTATATCAATTTGATATCAAAAGTAAAAATATCTAAAAGAAGAAAAAATAATAACGAAAGGTAAAATGAATTAAAACTTTTTGTTTTCTTGAAAAAAAGATTATCTTTATCATACTAGATATAGAAAGAAAATTTGTATTATTTTTTTTATTTACAAAGAAAATTATTTGAGAAAAAATATTTAGATCAATTCTGAGAAACCAACTTTATTCAAATTGCTAAAATAATTCAAAATAAAACTTATGAAAATTAAATTAACTAAAATATTGCAGGAGCAAAGATTAAAAGAAATATCAACTGAAAAAGGTATTGATTATGACTCTTTAAAATCCCTTCTTGAATCTGTTAGGACAAAGAAATTATTAAAAAGGAATAATTATCATCAGCAAAAAATTAATGACACAATTGAAAAAGCAATAAAATGAAATTTTCAAACATTGAAATAAATAATTTTAGGCAATATTACAACTCTGTAAATGTTGATCTCGAAACAAGTAATGAAAAGAACATCATAATTATTGGTGGGCGTAATGGTTATGGCAAAACAAACTTTTTACTCTCAATCGTTTGGTGTTTATTTGGTGATAAAATTTCTCAAATAGATGATAATTTCAAAAAAGAAATTCAGAAAGAAAAAAACTATTCTTCTTTTATGCAACAATCAATTAATTGGACTGCAAAAAAAGAAAATAAAACTAAGTTT
>CAIYSA010000079.1 GCA_903928655.1 uncultured Bacteroidota bacterium | reverse complement strand
GGTAATTCAAACTTTTGTTTAAATAATAGTCTTCTATCAAATGCTCCATCAATGTTATTGATTAAGTTAGTAGTGGCAATAAAAATTCCGTTCATATCTTCTAACTCTTGTAATAAAATGTTTTGAAGCGAGTTATGCATTTGATCGGTTGAATGCCTCACATTTACTCTTATTCCAAGTAGGGCATCTGCTTCGTTAAAAAGTAATATGGGCGTTTTTAAACTATATTTTAATGAATCACTGTATTCTTTAAACACTTTTTTTAAATTTTTTTCAGATTCTCCAACCCACATATCTTTTATTCCTGATAAATCAACTTGATATATATTTCTACCATGTTTTAAGGCCATTTGTTTTACCAATTCTGTTTTTCCGGTTCCTGGTAATCCATGAAACAACATGGTGAGACATTGTTTCATTCCTTTATCCTGAAATTGATTCATTAAAGCTTTATACTTTTCATCCTCCAACAGCTGATCTACTTTTTGAAAACTTAATTCAGCATCTTGATTAAAAAATAATTTTTGCTCATTTAAATCTTTAGGTTCTATTAAAGTGGTATAACGCACTGATTTTTTTTTGTAATCCGTATCTTGCCTTAATTCGTCTAATAAATCATTAATTTTACTTCCAAGCGCTACAGATGTAAAATCCATAAAATTTGGTTTTTTAAATTCAATAAATCCATCCTTAACTAGATTACTCTTTCCACTTGAGATTCTTTCTTTAAACCAGAACGTATAAGAAGGATCTTGCGTAAAAATTTCTATGATATTATTAAAATCAAATTCTTCTCTTCCACGCATCACCTCTGAAGCCATCCAAACTAATATTACTTTCTCCAAATCAATTAAGATTTTGCTTTCATATACCATATGTATAAAATTAAAATTAGTATGGCGTTCCATTTCTATACAAATCGTATCCGTTAATTCATCCAGTTCATAATCTCCTAAAGCATTGGCAGTAAAATGCCTCATGTGAAGTAAGGCCATGGCCAAATTTTCCGGAACTTTTTTTTCTAACTTATTTTTATCGTTGTATGTAATAGCATCTAATAAAACCTTCGATACTTCGTATTCATCTAATTTAAACGAATGAATCCTTCTTTTAGAAATGGAAAGCCACCCTCTCTTTTTCAGAATCTTTATCGATTCATTACTTTTAATGATATCGATGGATTCAAATCCCATATGCTTCATCATTTTTCTGATGGAGACGACTTCTCCCATTAATTGCTCGCAAATTATGACAGACAATAGCATAGACATTTTACTGTCTAATTCTAAAAATAGAGAAACCTGTTCCACTTCGTTTTTTATTTCGATTAATAAATCGGGCTGGCGTAATAGTTTCTCTTTGTATTCGTGAATTTTAGTAATGCTTTCTAAAATTAAATTGGGCTTTAAGGTATTCATAGGTTATAAATTTTAAATGTGAATAATGAATAATTGAACGAAAAGAAATAAATGGTTTGTTATAGTTTAGTTATAACGTATTTGTTTTCCATTTGATATAATTATTTATTTCATAATCTGGTTTTAAAGCGTCGAAGTCGTTTTTATATGGGCTGCAGTTGGCAACACCGTCTGAAAATTTCACGAACGATTGTTTACTATTGTAACGATCGATGTCAAGCGTAAATAATTTTAAAGCATAATTCGGAATAGTATTAAGTGTGCAAACAAAATTTATCGGACTGATAACTTTAGTATCGCAGTGACAATCATAATCTTTTTCCATGTTAGGGTCAATAAACCAATCAAACTGATTTAGTTTAAAGGTGTCAATTCTCCAAAAAGAATATTGTAACAAATCTTTTCCAGGGTAAGAAACTGAATTATAGTCCCAATCCCATAAATCTAAAAAGTACGGGTAAGTGTCATTAAAACTCGCAACGTATTGATGCGCGAATACGGCATAGTTGTCTTCACAAAGCAATCCTTCGTTTGCAATGTATAAGTTGGTTGAGTTATAATTATAACTCACGTGCCATAAAAAACGGCTCGTTTTAATTGGTTGTTTTGAAACTCTTGCTCTAAAATTGTGTGTTAAACCGTTTACTTTCATTTTTTCCTCCTTTTTTTAAATGTATGATAATGACCCTATCCACCTTGGATATTCGATTAATTACATTTATTTAGAGGTTTAAAAATTACTCCATTAACAATTCAAACATATTATTTTAGTTTTTAATTTATTTTAATTAACTCCAGCGATCTCATTCTTAATATACTATTGCAAACATACAAACTCACTTTATATTCTATTTACAATGCTAAATTATTTTTAATTAATTTTTTTATTACTGCAAACATACAACTTCAATCTATATTCTATTTACAATGCTAAATTATTTTTAATTTATTTTTTTATTACTGCAAACAT
>CAIYSA010000078.1 GCA_903928655.1 uncultured Bacteroidota bacterium | reverse complement strand
TGATGATGAATATAAAAATGAGATTAATGCATCCCCATTAATTGGCTTTAGGCCAGTTGTTACTTTTGGGGAAGTGAAAAAATAGTTTTTTATTATAATAATCTATTACAACGTCCTCGTTTGCAAGGAGGACGTTGTAATAGAGCGTTTTTAACGCTCAAATAAAACATTGAAGTTATAGTGAGCCTCTAAGTAATTAATACTAAAAAATATTTTTAATTAATTTGTGCGTTACAAACACACATCTAAGAAGTCCTCGTTGCAAACGAGGACGAGTGGGTCATTAACTAACTATGTATTTTTGCCAAGCATTTTTTATTGAATTACCCAACCATAACCCAACAAATTAGCAAGGAAAAAATACAAAAAACAAAAATCCAAAAAAAATAGGTTTAAAAAGTTAATCAATAAATGGGTTAACTTTTTTTTTAACTGATGTTAAACATGTGTTATTGATTAATGCTATTTACAACCCTCACAGGAATAATTTCAATTTTCATATATGGGTAATAGGGCAAAGTTGAAAGTTTTGCATGGACATCTTCAGTATCAGTCGCCATCATAACAATAAAAATCCCAGACATATCAAGTTTAATAAAGTTATCTACAATAGTTCCATTTTGTTCCAACTCTTTTACAACCTCCTGTTCTCTTGGGAGTAGTTTCATTCTTATTTCGTTGTCCAATCCTTCTAATTGGATATCAAGCATAAATTTTTTCATTTTTTTTATGTTTAGTTTGTAAAATAATCTCAATCCAAATAATGTTTTGTATTAGGAAGTAAAACTTCTCCAACTTCTCTGTTTCTAAAAGTTGCGGGCAATGATACAAAGCATTCCCGCGGTTAATATACTGCGAGTGGGGAAGTATTATTCTTTGGGAAGTTGATCCATTTTCTCCTTACATTCATAGCATGCATATTTTTTATATGCTTTCTTATAGTTTCTTTTTGCGCAAGAATAGTTCTTTGTCTCTGTACAATATTGAGCTAAAAGTACATAAAAATTTACATTGACACCGGCACTTCTTTGCGACCATTGATCGAGATAGTAACGGGCTTTTTCTAGGTCTTTGGCTTCTAATGCGGATTTAGTTTTTTGAGTCATTTCTTCACTAAATTTGTTGTGAGCTTCTGTCTGGGCTGAATTTGGGCCAGAATTTGTGCTTATAATTAAAATTTGTGATTGAGCGAAAAAACTAAGTTGTAAAAATCCAATAAATAAAGTTGTTTTCAATTTCATATTTTTAATATTTATATTAAGGTTATTTTCGTCTAAGGTTTATGGTAAATAATCATCGTAATCAACACTTATCTGTTTGTCATTATTTATAAGCGTTTAACTTAAATCAAATATAAAAAAAATCCCCTTCAATTTTAGTTGAAGGGGATTTTTTAATGATAGTTTGTTTAAATTATTTTACTTCTTCGTAATCTACATCAGTTACGTTTTCTCCTTTAGCAGATTCTGCATTTGCATTTTCAGCACCTGGTTGAGCATTAGCACCACCTTGGTCGTTCATTGCTGCATGCATTTCTTGAGAGGCTGATTCCCATGCTGCGTTTAATGAAGTTGTAGCAGAATCAATTGCATTTAAGTCTCTTGATTCGTATGCTACTTTAAGAGTTGCTAAAGCGCTTTCAATAGTTGCTTTTTTCTCAGCAGGAATTTTATCGCCGTAATCTTTAATTTGTTTTTCAGAAGTGAAAATTAAACCGTCAGCTGCATTTATTTTTTCAGCTTCCTCTTTTGCTTTTTTATCAGCATCTGCATTTAATTCTGCTTCACGTTTCATTTTTTCAATTTCTTCTTTGCTTAATCCAGAAGAAGCTTCAATACGAATGTTTTGAACTTTACCAGTTGCTTTATCTTTAGCAGATACAGATAAAATACCATTAGCATCAATATCAAAAGTTACTTCAACTTGAGGAACACCTCTTGGAGCTGGCATAATACCATCTAAGTTAAATTGACCAATTGTGCGGTTATCTTTAGCCATTGGACGTTCACCTTGCAATACATGTAATTGTACACTTGGTTGGTTATCGCTTGCTGTACTAAATGTTTCTGATTTTTTAGAAGGTATAGTTGTATTGGATTCAATTAATTTTGTAAACACACCACCAAAAGTTTCAATGCCTAATGACAAAGGAGTAACATCTAATAATAAAACGTCTTTTACTTCTCCAGTTAAAACACCACCTTGAATTGCTGCACCAATCGCAACAACTTCATCAGGGTTAACACCTTTGCTTGGCGCTTTACCAAAAAACTTTTCAACTGCTGCTTGTATTGCAGGAATACGAGTAGAACCACCAACTAAAATAATTTCATCAATATCAGCTGTTGTTAATCCTGAATTTTTTAATGCTGATTTACAAGGCTCAATTGTACGTTGAATCAAGCTATCTGCCATTTGTTCAAATTTAGCACGTGTTAAAGATTTCACTAAATGTTTAGGAATTCCATTAACTGGCATAATATAAGGCAAGTTAATTTCAGAAGTTGTAGTACTTGATAATTCGATTTTAGCTTTTTCTGCAGCTTCTTTCAAACGTTGTAAAGCCATTGGATCTAAACGTAAATCAATACCTTCGTCTTTTTTAAATTCGTCCGCTAACCAATCAATAATTAAATGATCAAAATCATCTCCACCTAAGTGAGTATCTCCATCAGTTGATTTTACTTCAAATACACCGTCGCCTAATTCTAATACAGAAACGTCATGTGTTCCACCACCGCAATCAAAAACAACAATTTTCATGTCTTTTCCTTTTTTGTCCATGCCATAAGCAAGGGCAGCAGCAGTTGGTTCATTAATAATACGTTTTACTTTTAAACCAGCAATTTCACCTGCTTCTTTAGTAGCTTGACGTTGAGCATCGTTAAAATATGCAGGAACAGTAATAACTGCTTCATCAACAGTAGTTCCTAAATAATCTTCAGCTGTTTTTTTCATTTTTTGTAAAATGATAGCTGAAATTTCTTGAGCTGTGTAGTTTCTGTCATCAATAACTACACGTGGCGTGTTATTATCACCTTTAACAACTTTATAAGTCATACGAGGTATTTCTTTTTGAGCTTCGTCAAAAGAAGAACCCATAAAACGCTTAATTGAAGAAATTGTTTTTGTAGGATTAGTGATTGCTTGACGTTTTGCTGGATCTCCAACTTTACGTTCGCCACCTTCTACAAATGCTACAACAGATGGTGTTGTACGTTTTCCTTCGTTATTAGCAATTACAACAGGCTCATTTCCTTCCATAACTGATACGCAGCTATTGGTTGTTCCTAAATCTATTCCTATAATTTTTCCCATTTTATTTATGTTTTTTAAGTTTAATATTTATTTTTAATACAAGCTAGTAGTCAATGTTTGTGCCATTGCTGTATTTTAATCTTTTTATGCCATAATGCCATAAAAACTGAAAAGCCCCTTAAAAATTGTCATTTAAAAGGGGCTTTTAATATTATAATTGTCAGAAAATTGATTAAGGACAAGAAATAGCTCTTGGTTTACCTGTTGTGAAATCACAAAATAATAATGGAAAAGTACTTGGATGACAAGCAATTTTATCAATAAATCCAGAAATTAAATCTTTTGTAACAGCTGAACTACTTCTACTAGAAAATAGACCAACTCCTCCTTTAATATTAGTGTAATAAGGTTTATCTTGAGCAATAGTAGTTGATGGAGCATTAACTTGTAAAAAGTCATATAAAGATTCCGCACCTGCATAAATTATGTATTCCATATATAATGCTTTTCTGTTTTTTAAATTAGGAACTGTTTGTTTACTAATTTCCCTTTCTAAATTGGTGTAAAATTCGTTTGCTAAAAAACTAACATTTAAAGCTTCTCCAATTTTGGTAATATTACCATTTACTGAATTAAAATTAAAATCAACGTAATGAAATACAGGAATTGAAGTTGTAGTTAAGGAATCAGAATAATGAAATCTCATAACAACATCATAAACTTTAGCATTTTTAATTGAAATAAATTTTATAACAGGCGATGCAATTAATATTGAATAATCAATGTATTTGCTTGAAGGTGTAATCCCACTTCCAGAAGTAATATACTGTCCGTGATTTGGATAAACAGCAATGTTTGTTGGAAAATAAACAAATGGCATAGCATTAGCCGCTGATGTACTTACGCTATCAATTATTAAATTTTGAGCGCTTGCAATTTCTTCACCTGTTGCTGTTTTTTTAATGATGAGTTTATATTCACCATCATGATATAATTTATCTGTTGTTTGCCAAATGCGTTGGGTTGAGTTAAATGTTCCGCCTTGAGTAGCAACTACCGTTTCGGTTAATACTATTTCTTTTTTTGAAGGGTTACCCATTGTTGTTAATTGTTGGCTTGTGCCACCAGTATAAAAACGCTGCAATGAAACCGTTAATTCTCCTGGTCCGTAATTAATATCATTAGCGTCTTGTGCTGAAACTAAAGCATCTTTGTCATTCAAATAAACTTTATTAATCCTTATGTTTTGAACTGGTTGTGTTACATCCAAAATTCCGTAAACAGAAACCATTTCTTTGCCTGGAGCTAAAACTTCAAGTTCATTTTTACAAGATACTAAAGCTAAAAATGCACTAATTGTAAACGATATATAAATAATTGTTTTTTTCATGTTGTTTTAAAATAATGTGCCAATTTACGATTTTTAAAAGACTTCCAAATATATTAATTATTTTTACCTTAATTTTTTAATTAGTATTTTAACAATACATAAATCTATGTCAGTTCATAAAGAAGTAAAAAAGGTAACAACTCATCAATTACAAGAAATGAAACGTCGTGGCGAAAAAATTGCCATGCTTACTGCATATGATTATACCATGGCAAAAATTATTGATCATGCTGGTATTGATGTTATTTTAGTTGGTGATAGTGCAAGTAATGTAATGGCAGGCCACGAAACAACCTTACCGATTACTTTAGATCAAATGATTTATCATGCATCTTCTGTTATAAGGGGCGTAGATAGAGCTTTAGTTGTAGTTGATTTACCGTTTGGTTCATACCAAGGGAATTCAAAAGAGGCATTAAAATCTGCTATAAAAATAATGAAAGAAAGTGGAGCACATGCTGTAAAAATGGAAGGTGGCCGCGAAATTAAAGAATCAATAGAACGTATTTTATCAGCTGGTATTCCAGTAATGGGGCATTTAGGTTTAACTCCTCAATCTATTTATAAGTTTGGAACTTACACAGTAAGAGCAAAGGAAGAAGAAGAGGCTAATCGTTTATTAGAAGATGCTAAATTATTAGAAAATTATGGATGTTTTGCAATAGTAGTAGAAAAAATCCCTGCAAAATTAGCTGAACAAGTTTCTAAAATTACTGAAGTACCAATTATTGGAATAGGAGCAGGAGCAGATGTTGACGGACAAGTGCTTGTTACACATGATATGCTTGGAATGACTCATGAATTTAGTCCACGTTTTTTAAGAAGATATTTAAGCCTTTTTGATAGTATGACTGGTGCTTTTCAGCAATATATTAAAGATGTAAAAAGTAAAGATTTTCCTAATAGTTCAGAACAATATTAAAAAATGAAACCTTCAATTCCACGTGGCACCAGAGACTTCGGTCCAGCAGAAATGCAAAAACGCCAGTATATATTTAACATTCTTAAAACAAATTTCCAATTATATGGCTATGCTCCCATAGAAACACCAAGCATGGAAAATATCGGAACATTAACTGGTAAATATGGCGAAGAAGGAGACCAACTTATTTTTAAAGTTTTAAATTCTCGCATTCACGAAAGTAAAGACGATAAAAAAGAATTACTGAAAATAGAATTTAATACCTCATTAGAAAAATCTTATAATACAGATTTGTTAACCGAAAAAGCGTTGCGTTACGATTTAACGGTTCCATTTGCTCGTTATGTTGTGATGAATCATAACAATTTGATATTTCCTTTTAAACGGTATCAAATACAACCTGTTTGGCGTGCTGATAAGCCTCAAAAAGGCCGATACAGAGAATTTTATCAATGCGATGCTGATGTAATTGGTTCAAATTCTTTACTTAATGAATTAGAATTAATTGCAATGATGGATAAATCATTTAGTCAATTAAATATCCCCGTTTTATTAAAATTTAATAATCGTAAAATATTAAGCGGTATTGCCGAAATTTTAAATGCTAGTGAAAAAATAATTGATATTACAGTTGCAATTGATAAGCTTGATAAAATTGGAAAAGATGGTGTTATCAAAGAATTAACAGAAAAAGGGATTTCAGAAAATGCAATTAAACAATTGGAGCCATTAATTGATTTAGCAGGTTCTAATGAAAATAAAGTTGAGGTTTTAAAAACGTTTTTACAAACGAGTGAAATAGGTAATAAAGGAATTGAAGAAATAGAATTTCTATTAAATCAACTAAAAAGCCTAGCTGTAAAACATTTAAAAATTGAATTGGATATTACTTTAGCTCGTGGCTTAAATTATTACACAGGAACTATTTTTGAAGCCAAAGCAAATGCTGGCACTTTTACACCTAGTATTTTAGGAGGCGGAAGATATGATGATTTAACAGGGATTTTTGGATTAAAAAATATGTCGGGGGTTGGTGTTTCTTTTGGTGTTGACAGAATTTATGATGTGATGGAAGAATTAAATTTATTCCCAGAGACAGTAAACGGAGTTTCGGCAACTAAAGTTTTAATTACGAATTTAGGAAGTTTACAACAAGAAAAATGTTTAACAATTTCTGAGAAATTAAGAGAATCACACATTAATTGTGAAATTTATCCTGACCCAGCAAAGATTGGAAAACAGTTTGAGTACGCTGAAAAAAAACAAATCCCTTTTGTTTTAGGAATAGATTTAAATGAAAATGGTGAAGTGAAATTAACTTTAAAAAATATCCAAACAGGAAACAAAGAAGAGGTAACAGTTGACCAATTAATTGAAGTGTTAAAATAAAAAAGTAATTTAAATTTTAAAATAAAAAAATCCCTACTCATATTTGAGTAGGGATTTTTAATTTAGTGAAATGTTTAATTATTCTTTAATTAACTTATACATTGATGTGCTTCCGTTAATTGTAACATTTACAAAATACATTCCTGAATTTAATTGTGTCATATCAACTGGTAAAGTTAAATTACCGTTTAGTTGCCCGTAATCTTTATTTCCAATTAAAGAGCCATTAACAGAATAAATACTTACCTGAATACTAGATGATTTGGCAAGATTTAATTTGATTGACGAATAATTAGAAGAAGGGTTTGGAAAAATACTTACTTGAGCATCTGGAGCAAATGGTGTTTCAATTACACCAACGTCTACTCCTGATGGGCCACTTACAAAACCATTTGTAATTGCTTGAGCAATTGTAGATGTTCCTGCATTATCAATTTTACCTGTTGGATCAATAAATAAACCAACTATGTTTATTTTTGAACTGTTATAACTTGCAGGTAAAGTAAATGTATAAGTATAAGTAAAAATAGCGCCGGCCGCTGCACTTGTTCCAGTTGCTGGATAACCTGCAAAGCTAGGACTAATAAAACGAGCAACGTGATCATATCTCATTAAAGCAGCTGGAACTGGATTAGCTAATAATTCAAAACCACCCATTACACCTGATGCTCCACCAGCATATGCATTTGATTGATTGTAAGTACTTCCTGTTCCTTTTACACTATCTTCAGTTAATACACAAGCAACTTTATAATTACCTGTTATTGCTGTTTGAATGGTGCTTTTTACTGAAACATTTAATACACGAGTTACTGAATTATAATTTGCTCCGTTTACTACAAATGCTTTTGGTGCAACAACGACACGTGCTAATAAATCAGTTTCAATTCCACTAGGATCAATTTTTGGTAATCTATCCACTAATGCACTAGGATAACCTGTAATTAAAGTTCCAATCGCTGCATCATAAGCTGTTACTACCATAGGATCTCCATTATGAACAGCTATTGGCGCAAAATATCCAGCATATTTTGATTTCATTGCATCCATATATACTGCACCTCTTGGGCACCATTGGCACCAAGTACCTGTTCCCTCTTCTGCAACAACTACTTTACCTAAAGCCGGTGTTACAGGTGTTAAAGTTTTACTAATAACATTATCTGATATATCACCATCTACACCTAGCCCGTTAACGTTAGTAATAGTTGATGTAAATACATTTGCACCTGCTGTTAATGTAAATGGAGTTGCAATGTTAATTACAGTAGAACTTAATGATGCTAAAGATAAACCAGAAACAGATTGGATTACTGGAGCTCCTGCATTTTGTGATATTGCTAAAGTAAATGAATTAATAACACTAGTTCCTAAGTTTCTAACTGTAATCGCTGGATTTCTTGATTGACCAACTAAACCATTAGAAATACCAATTAAATTTAATGCACCATTTAATGCTGGTAATGTGTAAGGCGCAACATTGTAAGAAACATCATCTACCCAATAACTAGAACTTGCATCAGTTGGATAAATATCAATTCCCCAAATTTGATTTATTGTATTTGACCAAATGCCTTGAGAAACTCCATTAACCAATAACTCCCATTTATTTGTGTTTAAGTTTACTTTAATTGTTAATTCAAACCAAGCTCCAAATGGATGTGTTCCTGTAGCAACGATTGTTCCTGAATTTTCAATATTAATAGCTCCTGTTGAGGTCATAAAACAATCTAATGCATATTGATTACCCATTGTAGCATTTCCTTGAAAATTAAAATAACCGTTTTTACCTGTTGGAATTTTAAACCAGCTTGTGAATGTAAATTGGCCAGTACTTAATGGAGTAGAAGCTGTAAAAGGTAAAATAACATCTGCTGGACCACCAGTTGATAATGTTGAAGAAAAATAGATTGATTTTGATCCTCCAGGCGTATGATTATCGCTTGTAACAACAGGTACGTCGTCAGCACCACCACCGACAGTTGATGACCAAGTTCTCCAATTAGGTGATTGAACTCCTAATAAAGGAGTCGTTACCGTATATGTTTCAAAAGAATCCGAAAATGTTTGTGCCTTTAACGAAGTTATGGCAAGTAAACATCCTAATGTAATCGTAGTAATTTTTTTCATATTTATTATTTCTTAAGTTTATTAAAGTAAAGCTAATAAAAAAATAGTAATAATTTAACACTTTAGCGTTAAACTAGAAATATGTATTAGAAATAAAAATGTTAAATAGGATTCCTAATTTTTTAGATTTTAACTCAAAAAACCTATTTAAATAAGTCAATATATAAATCTTCCACTTTTTTTCGTGCCCAAGGGGTTTTTCGTAAAAAAGTCAAACTCGATTTAATACTTGGATCGGATTTAAAACAATTAACATCAATATGGTGGGCTAAACCATCCCAGCGATAATGATGAACTAAATGTTCTAAAATAACTTGTAATGTTTTACCGTGTAGTGGATTGTTTTTTTGTTCGGGCATTATCTTAATATTAATTGCCGTCGCCCATTATTTTAACCGTAATATTATTCATATTATCGGCTAATTTTAATTGGCAAGCTAAGCGAGATGTATCAGTAATGTTAGGTAACGTATCCAACATAGCGTATTCATCATCTGTAATTTCGTGTAAATTATCAAAACCACTAATAACTTCAACATGGCAAGTTGCACATAGCGCCATGCCACCGCAAGTTGCTAAAATATCATAATCATTTCCCTTTAAAAACTCCATTAAACTTAAGCCCATGTCAGTTGGTGCTTCTAAAGTTGTAATGGTATTATCTTTATTTTGTACGTTTATTTTTATGTCTATCATAGTTTTGTAAAAGTAGAAAAATGATTAAAATAATGAAGATTAATTCGTGAAAAAATTATAACAATGAAATAACTTCTTCTTGTTCCAAACAATAGGTGTGCAAATCATCAAAAAATATAAAAAACTCCTCCTCAATCTCAGTATCTTGCTCTTTTACCATAGTAATAGCATTTTGAAGTTGATAACGATGCCTAATTCGATGGTTTAAATGAGTGAGCACAGTTTCCATACCTTGTAGTGTTGAGTAATTAACTAAAACATTATTCTCAACCATATAACTATGAAAGCGCTTAGCGGGTTCTGGAAAAATATTTAAACTCTCATTTAATACAGCATAAGAATGATTACTGAATTCTTGTAGCTTAATTTCGGAATAGTTGTCAAAGTTTTTAGCAAGATAATGGTCGTAAATCATGTCCATTAACACACCACTATATTTTCCAAAATCTTTGCTAAAACGGTGTTTGCTTGTTAAATAAATAGGATGAGAATCTGTAAACGTATCAATTTTGCGATGTAGCTTAATTCCTTTTATTATATCATCATTTAGTCCATCAAATCGATTTCCTTGTATTGAATCCGCAATAAAATTCCCAATCATTAAATTGGGATTTTTAAACGATAATACTTGATGTGCTAAATAATTCAAATGCCAATATTTTAACTACGAATATACTAATTCTGTAATTATTAATAAGAAAAAGCAAGCTCAAAAAACTATTTTTATACTTAACTTCGCTTCAAAAATAATAATTAATGAATACCTTTTTCGGAATAATACAAAATAACGTTGCCATTTTAAATGAAGATGAATCTCTGCATTGTGTAAAAGTTTTACGCCATAAGGTTGGTGATATTATTCAGGTGATTGATGGCAAAGGAATTCGTGCTATTGGAAAGATTGAGGCAGCTCACGCTAAGCAATGTGCCGTTAGTTTAACAGAAAAAGAAGTTGTAAAAAAAACGCGTAATTATTATTTACATGTTGCTATTGCTCCAACAAAAAACATGGATCGTATAGAATGGTTTACTGAAAAAGCTACTGAAATTGGCATTGATGAAATATCATTTTTAAAATGTAAAAATTCAGAACGTACTGTTGTGAAAATTGACCGAATTATTAAAGTTGCTGAAAGTGCTTTAAAACAAAGCCAACAAGCATTTTTGCCAAAAATAAATGAAGTAGGTGAGTATAAAGAATTTATAAAAAGAAATACTTCTGATATTAAATTAATTGCTCATTGCGAAAAAGAAACTAAAAAACATTTAAAGCAATTTATTGCACCAAATAAATCCTACACTATTTTAATTGGACCAGAAGGTGATTTTAATTCTCAGGAAATTAAAGATGCTTTGGATTTAAATTTTATACCTACAAGTCTTGGAACTTCTAGATTAAGAACTGAAACTGCTGGATTGTTTGCATGCAACGCTTTAGCTGTTTTAATCGATTAATTAGCAAAATTTAACACAATAAATAACGCATACAAACGTATGTAATAAAACAAAATATTATGGAAAAAATAAACATCCTTTGGGCCGACGACGAAATAGATTTATTAAAACCACATATTCTTTTTTTAAATAGTAAAGGTTACGAAATTATTACAGCATTGAGTGGCGATGAAGCCATTGATATTGTGAAAGAAAATAATACGCTTTCTGCAGTTTTGTTAGATGAAAATATGCCTGGTATTTCTGGATTAGAAGCTTTAACCAAAATTAAGCAACTAAAATCTGACCTGCCTGTAATTATGATTACAAAAAGCGAAGAGGAATATATTATGGAAGATGCTATTGGTAGTAAAATAGCTGATTACTTGATTAAACCTGTTAATCCTAATCAAATTTTATTATCACTTAAAAAAGCTTTAGATAACAGACGTTTGGTTTCCGAAAAAACGAATACTGAATACCGAAAAGAATTTGGCCAAATTGGAATGACTTTATCTGATAATTTAAATTGGCAAGAGTGGCAAGAAGTGTTTAAAAAAATTGTGTATTGGGAACTTGAAATTGATCAAAATCAAGACAAAGGAATGCTCGAAGTTTTAAAAATGCAAAAGCAAGATGCAAACCAACAGTTTTTTAAATTTATAGATAAACATTACATCAATTGGTTAAATGGTGCTGATAAAAATCCACCAGTAATGAGTCACACATTATTGAAAAATAAATTTTTCGGGAATTTAGAAACAAATCCTTGTACGTTTTTAATTGTGATTGATAATTTGCGTTACGATCAATGGAAAATGATTCAACCTATTATTCAAGAATATTTTAAAGTTGATAACGAAGAATTGTTTTATAGTATTTTGCCAACAGCAACACAATATGCACGAAATGCTATATTTTCAGGACTTTTGCCAAGTGAAATGGAAAAACGTCATCCAGATTGGTGGAAAAATGATGAAGATGAAGGTGGGAAAAATATGCATGAAGAAGAATTTTTAAATGCACAATTAAAACGCTTAGGTAAAGATGTGAAAGTGAGTTATAATAAGATAACCAATTTTGCAGCAGGTAAAAAGTTATCTGAAAACATGAGCAATTTAATGAATAACAAACTCAATGTTATAGTCTATAATTTTGTAGACATGTTAAGTCATGCTCGTACCGAATTAGAAATGATTAGAGAGTTAGCTGATGACGAACCGGCTTACAGAAGCCTTACAGTTTCTTGGTTTGAGCATTCTCCATTATTAGACATGATAAAATTTATTGCTTCAAAAAATGCAAAATTAGTTATTACAACAGATCATGGAACGGTTCATGTAAAAGAACCAACAAAAGTAGTTGGAGACAAAACAGTAAATACCAATTTACGTTACAAGCAGGGTAGGGCTTTAGATTACAATGCTAAAGAAGTCTTTGAAGTGAAAAATCCAGCGGATGCTTTTTTACCTAAACAAAATGTAAGCTCTCGATTTATTTTTGCAAGAGAAGATAAGTACTTTGTTTATCCAAACAATTACAATCACTTTGTGAATTATTATAAAAATACATTTCAGCATGGTGGTATAAGTTTAGAGGAAATGATTATTCCTTATATAACACTCAGCGCTAAGTAATAAATACAATTTATTAAAATTAGTATTAAATTATTTTTGTCACATCGAGCGGAGTCGAGATGCATTTTGTGTTCTCAACTTTGCTCAAACTGACAATAAACTGTTACCCTGAACTTGATTCAGGGTCCCACAAATAATAATGTTTGTTGATAGAGATGCTGAATCAAGTTCAGCATGACTAAGAAATATTGAATCATTGCCTGATAATAAACCGTCACCCTGAACTTGATTCAGGGTCTCACTAATAATAATGTTTGTTGACAGAGATGCTGAATTAAGTTCAGCATGACTAAGAAATATTGAATCATTGCCTGACAATAAACCGTCACCCTGAAATTGATTCAGGGTTCCACAAATAATAATGTTTGTTGATAGATATATTTAGCAACTT
>CAIYSA010000077.1 GCA_903928655.1 uncultured Bacteroidota bacterium | reverse complement strand
GACCCTGTGTACCAAAAAGAATTAGAGTCAGAGGTAAAGCAGTTTTTAAGTGAAGTAGATAATGTAATCAATAAACTTAAGGAGATAAAATGAACTTTTTAACGGAGGAACAAAAGCAAAGAATTAAAAAATGTTATAGTGGTATAAGTGCTGATGTATTTGTTGAGTTAAAAATAAGACAACAAGAAACATACATGAGCAGATTAGATTTAGTATTAGATAAGATTGTAAAGGAAAGTCCAGATTTATTTAGAGGTTCTTTTGTTAAACAAGTAATGTTAAGGAGCAAATAATGGCAGAGCAAAAATATGATAATACAAATACGTTTACGTTATTTAAAAATGACCAAGGCGATAATCCTAAAAAACCAAATTACACTGGAATTTTAAATTCTGAAGGTGTAGAGTTTAGGATTGCTGGTTGGATTCGTGAAGGTAAAAGTGGTAAGTTTATTAGCGGTACTGTGCAGCTTAAAGATGGTGACGTTAAGCCAAAAGCAGTTGAAATAGATGAAGATGTACCTTTCTAATGCAAAAAGGGGTTTAACACCCCTTTCTGTGTGTTTTAGAGCTATTTATTCATAACGTACATAGTTACTTCAAAGCCAAAACGCATTTCAGTTGCTGATGGTGTTGTCCACATAGTTTGCTCCTTGTTTATGACATACAAAATTGTTTGTCTAGCAAATTATGCTGTTTTTGCAATACAAAAGCAAGTAAGAAACATTTATATTACCCTAATGAAAATACGGAGACATTATGGATTTTGATGACGATATAGTAGATAACGACAATAACAGTCGTTTATCAGAACAACCAGAGGCTAAATTACTTGTGGCTATGCTTTACCAAACCATTAGTGATGCTTTATATGTTACAAAAAGAACTAAAGAAAATGCTACAGATAAAACAGTAACAACTTTAAGGTCTAAAAACAAAATAGCTTTACGAGACAAAATTGATGCTATACAATGGTTATTTGATGATAATGATGTTTATGATTTATGTTGTGATTTAGCAGGTATGAGTAAGCATAATATTAGAAACATGGTTATTAACAAAATAGGTGCAGATACAATACTTCCTCTAGTTCATGGGTTTTACCAAACAAATGGACATTAATAATATGGAATTAGATGTTGCATGTTATGCCACTGCGGTGTATCATGAGGTAAATACTCGTTCATTAGAAGAAAAGGTAGGGGTTATCAATGTTATTCGCAATAGGTTGCATACTGGTCGCTGGGGTTATTCTGTATGTTCTGTCGTTTATGCTAATAATCAGTTTGCTGTGCAAGATGAGTCCCACAATCCAGTTGATGAAAGGGCGTATTTGGAGACTAAACTATTGGTTATTGATACGATTGTTTATAATAAACATGCTAACCCAGTTGCAAATGCTTTATATTTCCATGATGACTCGATACCGCCAAAGAAAGCATGGTTCGGTAAACGCAAAAAAACGCACATAGGAAGGATGGTATTTTACTAATGAATACAGTATTAGCTTATTTGTACGAAGAATATGATGTTAAATCAGGGGATCT
>CAIYSA010000076.1 GCA_903928655.1 uncultured Bacteroidota bacterium | reverse complement strand
AGCGAAGCAGCCGAGGACGCGTTATTACTGGATTTTCTGCGACAGGTGGCCGAACGCAAAACCTTCGCGCGGGAAAACGTCCGCACCGAATTCTCTGCCGACGCCATGGCCCACAAGCATGCCGGGTTATTTGAAAGAATTGCTGCAAGCCTTGAGCCACCGCAGCAAATTGCCAAGTGAACGACCCTAGACATTGCATCAGGAACCTCTGAGGTTGTTGCTCAAACTCCCGGAATTAACTTAAGTTATATTGATTCTACAGTTAGTCCAAAAAATGATATTTATAAATTTGCAAACGGCAATTGGCTTAAAACACAGGAAATTCCTGCAAGCGATGGAAGTTGGGGGAGTTTTAATGAAATTAATGAACGGAATTTAGCAAATTTAAAATCATTAATGCTTGGTATTGCAAAAAATGAAAAAGCTATTGCTGGTTCAAATGACCAAAAATTAAGAGATTTCTATTTAACAGCAATGGATTCAACCAAAGCTGAAAAAGATGGTTTAGCTGCAATTAAAGATGAATTAGCCGCAATTGATTTAATAAAAACAAAAGATGATTTATTTAAAACCACTGCACTTCTTAATAAAAAAGGAATTTCAGGCATGATAGGTTTCTATGTGTATTCTGATTTTAAAAACAGTAATGCAAATACGTGTTATTTAGCTCAATCTGGAATGGGGCTTCCTGACAAAGATTTCTATTTTGAGGCACAATATGAACCAATTAAAAAAGAATATACCGAACACATTGAACGCATGTTTGTTTGCTTAGGAAATATAGCTGTAACAGCAAATGCAAATGCTAAAATCATTATGAAAATTGAAACTGAATTAGCTAAATTTTCTCAAAATGCAACAGAACAACGCGATGTAGAAAAACAATATAATCCAATCAGTTCTATTCAATTAAAAGTTTTAAGACCTAACATAAATTTTGATGATTATTTTTCAACTATTGGCATAAAAACTCCAGATATTCTTGTATTAAATCAACCAACATTTTATGAAGGCTTAAACACTACAATAAACACAATATCAATTCCTGAGTGGAAAGTATTTTTGAAATGGAAATTAATTTCAGAAGCCGCTCCATACTTATCTAGTCATTTTGTGAATGAAAGTTTTAAATTTAATGGCACTGTTTTAGCAGGAAAAAAACAAATGAAAGCGCGTTACAAACGTGTGCAAGGTGCAACAGATGAAGCTTTAGGAGAAGCACTAGGAAAACTATATGTTGAAAAACACTTTGATTTAAATTCAAAGAAAAAAGTGAATATTATGGTAGACAATTTAATTGCTGCCTATCGTGTTCGTATAGATTCGCGTGATTGGATGAGTGCAGAAACAAAAGCACAAGGTCAATTAAAATTAGATAAAATTATTAAAAAATTAGGCTTCCCTGATACTTGGATTGATTATACAAAATTAACTATTGGAAAAACATCGTATTGGGCAAATGTGGTTAATGGTCGTGAATTTCAATACGGACGCATGTTAGCAAAAATAGGGAAACCAGTAGATCGCATGGAATGGGGAATGACGCCTCCAACAGTTAATGCATACTACAATCCAACATCTAACGAAATTGCTTTCCCCGCAGGAATTATGCAAGTTCCATTTTTTGATCCAAATGCTGATGATGCATTTAATTACGGTGTAATGGGTTCAATTATTGGTCATGAATTAACACATGGTTTTGATGACCAAGGTGCACAATTCGATGCTGATGGTAATTTAAAAATGTGGTGGAGTGATAGTGATTATAAAAACTTTAAAGACAAAACTAAATTAATTATTGAACAATTTAATAATTACAAAGCTATTGATACATTACATGTAAATGGTGAATTAACACAAGGTGAAAACATAGCTGATTTAGGCGGTTTAACAATGGCGTATTATGCTTATAAAAAATCATTGAATGGCCAAAAATCACCAGTAATGGCAGGTTATACGGGCGAGCAACGTTTCTTCATCTCTTGGGCGCAAGGGTGGAAAACATTAATGCGTGATGCGTATTTAAAACAGATGATAGCTACAAACCCACATTCACCAGGAAATTTCAGAGCTGTTGGTCCATTAAGTAATATGCCTGAGTTTTATGAAGCATTTAATATTAAAGAAGGGGATGGAATGTTTATTCCAATTACTAAACGAGTTAACATTTGGTAATTTAATTTCTTTAAAATAAAAAAGTCGAACACTGAAATTTTCAATGTTCGACTTTTTTATTTAAATTAAATCACTATCCTTTAAACTTCTTAATAGCCTCATAGCCTTCATCAATTAAAAGGTGAGCGCTTTTGCTAGCCATAACTGCAATTTCATCACAACGATTATTTTCCTTGTTAGAAGCGTGCCCTTTAACCCATATAAATTTCACACTATGTTTTTTATCAATCAACAAAAAACGCTTCCATAAATCAGGGTTCGCCTTATCCTTAAATCCTTTTTTTTGCCAATTATACACCCAACCTAAATTTATAGAATCTAAAACATATTTTGAATCAGAGTATACAATAACATCGCAACACTCTTTTTTAATATTTTCTAAGGCGATAATTACACTTAATAATTCCATGCGATTATTAGTTGTTAACCGAAATCCATGAGAAAATTCTTTTCTTTGTGCCTTGTACTTCATTACAATACCATAACCTCCAGGCCCTGGATTTCCAGAACATGCACCATCGGTATAAATTTCAATTGTATTGCTTAGCATATAGATAAATCAACTAATTTGAGCTAAAAATACACAATTTATTCTATTAAAATTAAAGTACAATTTTTATATATTTTATAGAAAAATATGCTGCTTTTTTATTACATTTATAACTTATAATTATTTCTAATTATGGCAAAAACAATATCAAAGAAAGATAAAAGTATTTTTACTAATAACTCATTAGAGTTTTTGAAAACCTATTTAAATAATCCTTCACCGACCGGTTTTGAAACAGAAGGGCAGAAAATTTGGTTAAATTACATTACGCCATACATTGATGACTATTTTGTTGACACTTACGGAACTGTTGTTGGTGTTATTAATCCACAAGCGCCTTACAAAGTTGTAATAGAAGCTCATGCTGATGAAATATCATGGTTTGTGCATTATATTACAAAAGATGGATTTGTTTATTTGAGAAGAAACGGTGGAAGCGACCATCAAATTGCTCCTTCTAAACGAGTTAATATCCATACAGATAAAGGAATTGTAAAAGCAATTTTTGGTTGGCCTGCTATACATGTTCGTGATGCTGCTAAAGAAGAAAGTCCAACCCAGAAAAACATTTTTTTAGATTTAGGTTGTAAAAACGAAAAAGAAGTTGAGGCTTTAGGAGTTCATGTTGGTTGTGTTATAACATACGAAGACGAATTAATGGAACTTAATAATCGTTATTTTGTTGGCCGTGCTTTAGACAATAGAATTGGTGGTTTTATGATTGCCGAGGTAGCAAGATTGTTAAAAGAAAGTAAAACGAAATTACCGTTTGGGTTATACATTGTTAATTCAGTTCAAGAAGAAGTTGGGTTAAATGGAGCAACAATGATAGCCCACAAAATAAAACCAAATGCTGCAATAATTACTGATGTTTGCCATGATACTCAAACACCAATGATGAATAAAGTAGCAAGTGGTGATTTATCTTGTGGTAAAGGTCCTGTATTATCTTATGGACCAGCAGTTCAAAATAATTTATTAAAATTAATTATTGAAGCAGCTAAAAAAAATAAAATTGAATTCCAACGTCAAGCAGTCAGTCGAAGCACTGGAACAGATACCGATGCTTTTGCTTATAGCAATGAAGGTGTTGCTTCCGCACTAATTTCATTACCATTACGTTACATGCACACAACAGTTGAAACTGTGCATAAAGAGGATGTTGAAAATGTAATTAAATTAATTATAGCTTCATTAAAAAACATAAAAAACAATCACGATTTTAGATATTTAAAATAAATACCTAAAATTAATTGGTTTGAAAATTATTAACTATTGTAGTTCCAAATCAAAAAATTAAAAATGGCAATACTTGGATCAATATTAAAAAAAGCAGTAGACCTTGGGGGGAAAATTCCGAAAAGGAAGAACTACCTTTCTCAACAAACTAAAGTACTAAAAAAACTTTTAAGTAAAGCTGAGCATACTGCTTTTGGTGAGCATTATAATTTCACTAAACTATTGCAAGAAAAAAATCTACTCGATCAATTTCAAGCAACAGTTAGTATGTATGATTACAGCACTATATATAAGAAATGGTGGCATAGAGCGCATAAAGGCGAGCCTTATGTATGTTGGCCAGGACATATAAAATATTTCGCACTGAGCTCTGGCACATCGGATGCTGCAAGTAAATATATACCTGTAACAAAAGAACTTTTAAGTGCGTTTAAACGAGGAGGCGTTAAACAATTAATAGCGCAAAGTAATTATGATTTCCCAAAAGAGCATTTTCAAAAAGGAATGTTAATGCTTGGTGGAAGTACATTGTTAGATTTTAATGGGAGTCATTATTCTGGTGATTTAAGTGGAATTACGGCAGCAAATATTCCTATTTGGTTTCAACGCTTTTATAAACCAGGAAAAGAAATATCTAAATATAAAGATTGGGAAACCAAATTAAACGAAATTGTTAAAAGTGCAAAAGATTGGGATATTGGAGTAATTGTTGGCGTACCTGCTTGGATACAAATATTAATGGAAAGAATTATAGAACACTATAATGTTAAAACTATTCATGATATTTGGCCTAATCTTAGGGCATATGCTCATGCAGGTGTTTCAATAGAACCATACAGAAATAGCATCAATAAATTAACTGCATTTCCTTTAATTTTCTCAGACACTTATTTAGCATCCGAAGGTTTAATTGCCTACCAAGAAAGACCAAATCCTGAACAAGGAATGCGGATGCTTTTAGATAGCGGAATATTTTTCGAATTCGTCCCATTCAATGAAGATAATTTTGACACAGACGGTAATTTAAAAAAACAAGCAAGAGCATTAACAATAAAAGATGTTGAACTTGGAAAAGATTACGCATTACTAATGTCAACCTGTGCTGGTGCTTGGCGTTATTTAATTGGCGACACTATTCGATTTACTAATTTAGATTTGTCAGAAATTGTAATAACTGGAAGAACTAAACATTACTTAAGTTTATGCGGAGAACATTTATCAGTAGAAAATATGAGTAAGGCCATTAAACAAACAGCTGATGATTTAAATATTGAAATAAATGAATTTGCTGTTGCTGGAATTCCTCATGATACAATGTTTGCACATCAATGGTATATTGGATCAAATAAAAATGCATCTGAAAAAGAAATTAAAGAAAAACTAGATTTTTATTTAATGGAATTAAATGATGATTATCGCACTGAACGCATTGCTGCATTAAAAGATGTTTTTGTTAAAATTTTACCCGATAATGCCTTTATAGATTTTATGGCAAGTAAAGGAAAATTAGGATCTGCTCATAAATTCCCAAGAGTACTTAAAGGAAATTTATTAAAAGAATGGGAAGCTTTTATTTCAAATTATAAAACAACATTTTGATTTTAAGTTTAATATATCAAGCCATAATAATAATAGTTCTGCTCACGTTTTCGTTTGGACCAGCATTTTTTGCCTTAATTAATACAGGCATCAAACATGGCTATAAAACTGGCGCATTCTTAGCAATGGGAGTTGTATTTAGTGATTTATTTTTATGTGTCTTAGTTTGTCTATTAGTACATTTTGGAATGTCTAACCTTTTACATTCAGAAAAAACACAAACATTTTTTGGTATTATTGGCGGGATAGTTTTAATTGTATTTGGAGCTTTTTTCTTTAAAAAAATTCCAGTAAAAACTGACGAAACAATTGATATTGAAAATCAATTGCCAAGCCCTAAAGTGATGCTACTAAAAGGTTTTTTATTAAACCTCTTTAATCCTACTGTTTGGCTTTTGTGGCTTGCAAATGTAACTGCTATAAGCAAACCGCTTAATTATAATATTTATAAAATGTTACTCTTTTTTCTATTTGTTTTAACCGCAGTGCTTTTTGTTGAATTATTTAAAGTAAAATTAGCTGGGAAAATTAAACACTACCTAACAGATAATATAATGAGAATTGTAAATTATATTACAGGAACATCCCTTATAATTTTTGGATTATTACTTATTTATAACCACTATTTTTCAAAATAAAATGGCAACAACATCTTTTGACGAATTACAAAAAAAACTTGAAGAAACAATAACATCGTTTCCTTACGTTTATTTATTCAAATTTATAATAAAGGCTGATAATAAATCAATGGCACTTGTAGAAGTAATGTTTGATAGCGATGCTGAAATTATTCAAAAACAATCATCAAAAGGAAATTATATTAGCATTACTGTAAAGCAAGTTGTTTTAAGTGTAGAAGAAATTATAATCATTTATAAAAAAGCTTCAGAAATTGAAGGCGTTATAACTTTATAATGTCAGTATTCCAACTTCAAAATAATGATTTAACAATAAAAGTAAAATCTTTTGGTGCAGAATTATGCTCCGTATTTTCATCCAAAAATAACATTGAATATATTTGGCAAGCTAGGCAAGAATTATGGCCTAGAAATGCGCCTAATTTATTCCCAATTGTAGGTAAATTAAAAGATAATTCATTCAGTTATTTAAATAACAACTACCAATTACCTCAGCATGGTTTTGCCCGAGATAGTGATTTTATATGCGTTGAAGAAACTGAATCAAAATTAACTTTTGAATTAACTGCTAATGAAGAAACATTAAAACATTATCCGTTTCATTTTTCGTTACAAATAAGTTACACTCTAACCGATAATAATTTAATTACTAGTTACAAAATTTTTAATCCTAGTAATTCGGAAATCTATTTTTCAGTTGGTGCTCACCCAGCTTTTAATTGTCCATTGCAAACTTCTGAAACTTTTGAAGATTACAACCTTATATTTCCAACAAAAAATGAATTAGTAATAAACACATTAAACGATGGGTTAATTAAAAACAATACCAAAACTATTTCTTTAAACGAAAATAAATTAAAAGTTTCAAAAACACTATTTGATAATGACGCATTAGTTTTTATGAATTCGCAAATTGAAAATGTAAGCTTAATTTCAAATAAAACAAAGCACGGAGTAACCATGAAATGCACTAATTGGCCATTTTTTGGAATTTGGACAAAGAAAAACTCTGAAAAATTTATTTGTTTAGAGCCATGGTTTGGAATTGCAGATTCAGAAACAACTAATTCAAATTTCACTAATAAAACAGGCATTATAAAATTATTACCAGAGCTAAATTTCGATTGTTCATTTAGTATTTTATTTTT
>CAIYSA010000075.1 GCA_903928655.1 uncultured Bacteroidota bacterium | reverse complement strand
TTTTTGCCGTATCTACATTTAATTGTGGTGCATAAGCATTATTTAAATTATAGCTTACAGGGCGTAATCTTAATAATAAATCCAATGGATTTGAAACCGTTGCTACATTAATTTTAATATTTTGGTCAGAAAAAATTAAACCTGCGCTTGATATACCAGCACCATTAATAAATACTTTTTCATTAAAAAAACCCGCCCAATTAGTAGGAGAAGTAGTGCAATCTGCATAAATTCCTGTGTTTAATCCCGTACCTGCTGCCGAAAAATAGCCTCCATAATTTGCATTACCAAAACCATTAACTAATGCAGATACACCGTAAGTTGTTGCGCTTGGATTTACAGTTGATGCAATTGCGTAGATTCCAGAATTCCCAAAAGAAGTAGACCCAAGAGCTTGAAAGTAGCCACCATACGTTTGAGCAAAACCATCTTTTCCTTTTCCATAAATCCCTATGTTTACCCTACTAGCAGTACTGGTGGCTACACCATGAACGCCAATAGCAGTATTATTTGCAGGGTTAACACAAACAGCTTCTCCAAATACCCCTGTTGCATCTCCTAATCCTGTGTTTTCACTTTTGGAATAGGAGCCATATAAAACTAACAAATTATTAGCTTTACTATTAAATCCTCCAGCAGTAGTTAAATTATCATTTACTACATGTAAACGAGCTGGGTTTATTGCGCAAGCTGTTTGTCCGATATGAACTTGTGAAGTTGATAATGCGGGCATAGTATAATTAAAATTAAAACCAGCCATTGGTATTTCATAACTATTTGTTAATGAATTAGAGGTTGCACCACATATATTTCCTAATCCAGTTGTTCCACCAGGCACTAAAATAACATCTCCATTTGCATCAACTGACAACACATTTAAACTTGGATTAAGCTGAGCAACAGAAGTGCTTTTTAAGTCGGTAAATCGTAAACCTGCCCAACCTGTTCCGCCAAAACCGTTGAGAGTTAACGCGCTTGTAAACTGCGAATTTAATTCCATTGTATTACCTGGTGTATTTGTATTTATGCCAATATATCGCTGTTTAAAATCGCGATTTACATTAGTAACTAAAGCATTATTACGTGTGTTTATAAATAAATCGCCAGTGCTACGATCTTCAAACTCGCTATATTTACCGGTTGTTAATAATGCAGCTGGGTTTTGTTGAGTATGGGTAATTCTAAAAGTAGGATTGCCATTTGCTACTGCCGTAGGTTTATCAGATAAAATTTCGAACCTACGTGCAGGGTCTTTGCTAAAAGGTGCTTCAACTAAACTGTTATAATAATTTCCAACGCCTATTCTTCCTAAATGATTGATACGCATAGTTTCTAAACCATCCGCTGAGGCTCCAAAACCTGGATATCCTGCAAATTGAGGAGCTGTGAAAATAAATCTTAAATAATCAGGGCCGTAAATGGCACCACCAGCCGTTGTATTATCTCCCCAATTAATTACTGCATCCTGCCGATCTATTGAACCTTCACTTTTTAATCCAATATACATATTATCAGAGCCAAAATTATTAAATGTACCGACAGACATCCAATTACGCCATCCTCCAACTCCGATATTATCTCCTATTGTTAACAATGAAAGTGGTTGAACAATAGGATTTGCTGGATCATAATTTATTGTTACACCACCACCAAATGGTGTGCCCCAAGTCGGTCCACTATAAGAATCATCCCAAACCGTCATACGTTGTTTGCCATTGGTATAATGGTATACTGGTGAGTTCCACATAGTCCCGAAAATATTGTTCGTATTATATGCAGTTGTATTGCCTCCTCTATACCATGAAGAATTTGCTGCATTGCTAACTTCTGTGAGTGAAAAAGCTGGAAGTGGTGTTGGTGGAAAACCAGTAGGAGTTTGTGCTAACAAGGATGTGCTTATTATCATTGCTAAAATTGTAATTTTTTTCATAAAATAATGTTTAAATTATTTTATTAATTGTAAAAACCCTTTATAGTTATATTGGTTGGAATTTATGATGTAATAGTAAATACCATCATTATAATTTGTTCCATTCCAATATATGTTTTTTTCTTTTT
>CAIYSA010000074.1 GCA_903928655.1 uncultured Bacteroidota bacterium | reverse complement strand
TCTTTTTTATTTTTTTATTGCTCGAGATTTTTTGTTTTATTATCATTTCAAAAAATGATCATTATCAAGGATCAAAACTAATTAATTCTGCAAATGATATAAGTGCAAATGTTTATCAGTTTTCCGCCAATACAAAAGAATACCTTCAGTTAAAGGAAGAAAATGATCGTCTAGCATTTGAAAACAATTTTTTAAAAAATCGCATCAAACTTGGTTATGCAATTATTCCATTAAAAAATTATAAAAAAACCGATACGTTATACAGACAAGAATTTGAGTTCATGAATGCCAAAGTAATTAATAGCACCGTAAATAAACGCAATAATTACTTAACGCTAAATATAGGCTCCCTGCAAGGAATTGGCCAAGATATGGCAGTAATAAACAGCGAAGGAATTGTAGGAGTTGTTAAGTCTGTTTCCGAAAATTATTCATCTATAATGTCGGTTTTACATAAAGATGTAATAGTGCCTTGTAAATTAAAAAAAGAGGGAATAAATGGAACTCTGCAATGGGAAGGTGGGGATTATCGATATTGCATTTTAACGGATATCCCAACCCATGCTAAACTGAAAAAAGGAGATACCGTTATAACAAGTTCTTTATCTGGGATTTTTCCAGAAGGAATTTTAGTAGGCTTTGTTGATAGCCATGAACGTAGGCAAAACGAATCATTTTTTACCGTTAAAATAAAATTAAATCCCGATTTCAAAAAAATAAATCATGTTTCTGTTATTAAATTTATTTACAAAGCAGAAAAAGACAGTTTAGAAATTAAATCCCAAACGAGCAGTGATAAATGATATAATAAAAAATAGCATCCGATTTTTAATCCTAATATTATTGCAGGTTCTGATTGTGCAAAATATTAGGCTAGGCTCATATATCATTTTATTGCCTTATGTTTTATTTATTATGCTTTTGCCATTTGAAACACCAAAACTTGTGGTATTACTAATTGCATTTGTTACCGGTATAACAATTGATATGTTTTATGATACTGCCGGAATACATGCCGCAGCTTGCACAATTATAGGATATTTAAGGTACTATATTTTAAAATTATTATCTCCTCGCGAAGGATATGAAGTTGGACTAAAACCAACTATAGATAGTATGGGATCTTTATGGTTTATAACATATGCATTTATTATTATTTTCTTACACCACCTTTTTGTTTTTTATATCGAAATTTTTCGTTTTAATGAATTTTTCAAAACTTTATTGAGGGTTATTTTAAGTACTATCGGTACTTTTGTATTTGTATATATTATTCAGTTCCTCTTTTACAAATCCGATAAATCTAATTAATGAACAACTCTAATTTATCTGATAGAAAATTTATTATTTCTGCATTCTTTATTATTGTAGCAATTGTATACATTTCTCGACTATTTTATATTCAAATAATAGATGATCAATATAAATTAGATGCTCGTAATAATGCCTTTAGATACAGAACAGAATATCCAGTAAGAGGATATATATACGATAGAAACGGAAAGCTTTTAGTTTTTAACGAGCCTTCTTATGATTTGCTTGTTACTCCAAAGTTAGCTAAAGGCTGCGATACAATAGCCCTTTGCAAAGTTCTTGAAATTAACAAAGTAGAATTTTTACGCCGAATGAAAAAAGCAACACAGGCTCCAAATTCTCCGCGTAAAGAAAGTGTTTTCGAAAAACAATTATCGCCAAAAATTTACGCTGCCCTTCAAGAAAAATTATATCGTTTTAAAGGATTTGATTTACAAGCCCGTAACGTAAGAAAATATCCTCGACCTATTGCCGCACATTTATTAGGTTATGTTGGAGAGGTAAGTAAAGATAAAGCTGCCAAAGATTCGTATTATAGAGAAGGTGATTATATCGGGATTTCAGGAATTGAACGTTCTTATGAGGAGCCTTTGCGTGGTAAAAAAGGAACTCAAATTGTAATGGTAGATGTGCATAATAAAACCAAAGGTCGTTTTATGAACGGTCAATTTGATACACTTGCAGTGCCCGGAAAAGCCTTGTATAGCAGTATTGATATTGATATGCAAGAGTATGGCGAAAAATTAATGAAAGGAAAAAAAGGTGCAATTGTTGCCATTGATCCTCAAACTGGAGAAATACTTTGTTTGGTTTCTAGCCCTGGTTACGACCCCAATTTATTAGTTGGAGGAAAAGAGCGTTCACGAAATTTTACCAAATTATATTACGACTCATTAAACTTACCTTTATTTAATAGAGCATTAATGGCCATGTATCCTCCAGGCTCAACATTTAAATTAATTGATGCTCTTATTGCTCAGCAAGATAATTTAATTTCAAGATCAACCGGATTCCCTTGTAATAGAGGTTATCCGCCAATGGGCGGACATCCTAAATGCCATGCGCATGGAGGAGTAGATTTACCAGGATCTATTGCAACATCTTGTAACTCATACTACAGTTATGTATTCAGAGAAATTGTGGATCAAAAAAAATATCCAAAGTTTGAAGATGGCTACAATCATTGGCGAGATGCTGTTCGTTCCTTTGGGCCTAACACAAAATTAGGGACAGATTTACCTTATGATAAACCAGGTAATGTTCCGTCTGTTGAATATTACAACAAAGTATTTGGCAAAAATCATTGGCGAAGTAATACCGTAGTTTCTTTAGGTATTGGGCAAGCAGAATTAACTTTAGTGCCATTACAAATGGCAAACGTTGTTGCGTCAATTGCAAACAGAGGTTTTTATTATACACCGCATTGTATAAAAGGTGTAGGTGTTGAAAAAAAATTAGACCCTCGTTTTAAAGAAAAACATTACACATACGTCCAAAATCAAGTGGCTTACGATAACGTTCATGATGGCATGCAAAAATGTTTTGATGCTGGTACAGGTTCTGCGTCAAGAATTCCTGGAATTGTAGCTTGTGGTAAAACAGGTACTGCCGAAAATCCACATGGAGATTCACATGCTGTTTTTTCTTGTTTTGCACCTAGATATAATCCAAAAATTGCTATTGTATGTTTGGTTGAAAATGCAGGTTTTGGTGGCACTTGGAGTGCGCCAATTGTAAGTTTAATCGTTGAAAAATATTTGACAGGAAAAATAACTCGTCCCGATTTAGAAAAACGATTAATGGAGGCCGATTTAATTAATAGAAAAAATTTATTGGGCTCTGGCCATCACTAACTTTATACTTTGAGAAAACAAGAACATAGTTTATTTTTTGGCGTAGATAAAATTACGGTGTTTACTTATGCAATTTTAGTTTTAATGGGGTGGTTAAATATTTATGCTGCTGTATATAACGAAGACCATCAAAATATTTTTGATACAACTCAAAAATATGGTAAACAATTAATTTGGATTTCTTCTGCTGCTTTTATTGCGATTTTGATTTTAATAATTGATGCCGGTTTTTTTACAGTGTTTGCTTATGTCTTTTATGCTGTTCTTTTGCTTGCTTGTATTGCGGTTCCATATCTTGGTAGAGAAGTAAAGGGAAGTCGGTCATGGTTTCGTTTTGGAGATTTTGGAGTGCAGCCTGCAGAGTTTATGAAATTTGCAACCAATTTAGCATTGGCCAAATTTTTAAGTAATGTAAATATTGAAGTGCAAGAATCTAGAAGAAATAAACTGAGTGATATTTTAAAAAATTATCAAAACACAATTATTGCAACCATATTTTTAGGCCTTCCACTTGTTATCATTAAATTATTGCAAGATGAAACAGGATTAGCTATTGTTTTTATTGCCTTTATAATTACACTTTATAGAGAAGGTTTATCAGTAAACTTTTTAATTTTTGGTTTATTTTCCGCCCTATTATTTGTGCTTTCGCTTGTAATGGATCAAAACACATTAATGATTATTCTAGCAGTTATTGCGGCACTTTCAATTTTATTTGTGAAACGAAATAGAAAAAATCTTATTATTATTTCTATCATATTAACAACAGCTTGTGGTGTTGTGTTTGGTACAAATTACGTTTACAACCATCTCGAAGATCATCAACGTGTTCGTATTGATGTATTATTAGGGCGAGGTACTGTAAACCTGAAAAAAGAAGGTTACAATGTAAATCAAGCTAAAATCGCTATTGGTTCTGGTGGATTTTTTGGTAAAGGTTATTTACAAGGCACACAAACTAAATATGATTTTGTACCAGAACAAGACACTGATTTTATTTTTTGCACTGTTGGTGAAGAATGGGGATTCTTAGGCTCATCCATAGTAATTATTTTAGAACTGTTTTTAATCATTCGAATAATTTTTATGGCCGAACGACAACGTTCTCCTTTTAGTAGAATTTACGGCTATGGCGTAGCGTCTGTTTTATTTTTTCACGTGGCTGTTAATGTTGGTATGACTATTGGCTTAATGCCTGTTATTGGAATACCATTACCATTCTTTAGTTATGGAGGTTCTTCATTATGGTCTTTTACTATTCTACTTTTTATTTTTATAAAATTAGATGCAAACCGATTAGTGATTTTAAGGTAATTACCTTTTCCCGATTCATTAATTTTATAAATTATTGCTTGCTTCTATTAACCTTGGCGTTAATAGCCATTCTATTTCATGACTTTCTTCTGAACTAAAATGCTTCCAACTTTTTACAAATGATTTAATACACACAGCGCAAGAGGTTGGCATTTCAATCATACTTCCTTTTTTTAAAACAAGTTTCGAAACTGTTTCCTCAAAGTAAGGATTATGTCCTGTAATAATTACATAATCTATCTCATCATCCAACTCATCCAATGCCATTTGTATGCTATTTGATTTTCCTGGATACAAGAAATCAAATTCCATTATAACTTTTTTATAATGACAAACCTCAGCAATGACTGAAGCCGTTTTAATAGCTCGTTTTGCAGGCGAACTTAAAATCAATTGCGGACAACCTTCCAAATTATAAATTACCTTACCAACACTTTTGCAATCTGCAACACCTCGTTTAGTTAAATCTCTATCAAAATCATCGAAGTCGTTTTTTTCTGCTTTACCATGTCGCATAATGACTAATCTCTTTTCGGTCATGATATCTAATTTTAATTATTTATAACAGTTGTTGGTTTGCTATTATTTGTTTAGCTTATTTTATTGCAATTCAACTAAAACTTCATTTATTCGATTAAAAACTTCATAAGGTGCATTATAGCCAAAAAAATAAAATCGATTCGTATAACTTATACCTTCTGCATCTAAAGCCGCTTTTAAATTCTGTTTATACGTTTCTATTTTAGTATCATTAGCCCAACCGCTAAACCTTATTGCAGCAAAGGTTTTTGCAGGTTCTTCCTTAAATTCTATACCTGATTGATTAGGCTTAGGAAGCATGTCTTTATTAAATTTCTTAGGAACCATAAACATCATAGTCATCGAATCCTCTAATGACATCGAGACGGGGGAAGTCATAGATATTTTTTCATTCCTGTCATTATTTCCAAAAATATATCCCGCTAGAATAGAGAAGCCTTTACTTGAAGAATTTTTATATCCTTTTGTGGAGAGTTTTACCGATGTAAATAAAGTAGCTTCATAATTTCTTATTTCAAATCGGTCATATTTTTTTTTGACTATATAAGGGTATGTTTCAATATTTCTTTGTGCACGTATAAAAAAAAGTTGGACAAATGTAAACGCTATTAAGAATACTACAAGTATGATTATTACTATTTTCATTTTTTTATTTTAGTGTTTAGCTGTTTTTATTTATAATGACCACTAACAGTTTGCGGCTAAAGAAAGTTGGCTATTTTGAAGCACATAATTTCTTTTGAAAAGCAAATTTTAAATGTAAAAATAAATTTTCATTAAAAAATTCAAATTAGCCAATTTCTTTTAGTCGCTGTTAGCGACTGTTTTTTTTCTTCCTACAATTAAATGAATAAAAGTAAATATCGAACTAATTAGCAGTGCATCTATAATAATAGCAAATTGTATAATAATCGTGGAGAATATAATACTATTTCTGAAAAGGTTATTCCCAATGTACCTTCCTGTATAAGTAATATAACCAATAATTTCGTGTTTAGCTTGAGCAGAACTTGTAGTTAAAGTTCCCTCGTCATAGCCATATGCCTCAAGAATGCAAAAGAAAAATGTTAGACTTAAAATTAGGACTGATAAAAAAAAATACACTAAAAATATTTTTCTCATTTATTGTTTATTTTATCATAAAGTGCAATTTTTTCTAATAAATTATTTTTATTCATAGTTTCTAATATATTGATGTTTAGAAATATTACGCCTAAAGTTTTCGGGCTTGGCAAAGGTGGCGATTATCACCACAAATGTTCATGCAGATAACCAAAGTTTGATTAACCACAAAACTGTCTTTGAAATACGAAAACCCGGCTTTTGGGTAGGTGCTGTTATGCCCAGTATTAAATTGATTTACTGTATAATTTCTTCCAACGAAGATCGGTTTGCTGGTCTACCCATTGTTTTGACTTATAGCCCCCACTCCTTAAATTCTGATTTATTAGCTTCCCAAATCCAAACGAATAATT
>CAIYSA010000073.1 GCA_903928655.1 uncultured Bacteroidota bacterium | reverse complement strand
TAAATTTAATATAATTTTTGCACCATGATAGATTTTACGCGTTCTCAATTAACACATTTTGTGATACATTTTGTTGGAAATAAAGGTTTAGGAGAAGACCTAACTCTAAGCGAAAAACACATTGAAATATCTGATGATTTTTTGAAAGACACGGTAATGCGATATTTAACCTCTCCTTTTAAAACAGATATATATTATCAATTTAAATCGAAAAACGAAATGCATTACCATGATGTAAATGGTTATATTCAGGATATTTTTAAATCGCAAGGTTCATTTATTGAAAGCAGTAAGAAAATTGCTGAACATTTGCATTACCAATCTATGCATCCAAAAATTAAAGGAGGTGAGTTTTATGTTTGTTATTTTAAGGATTGTATGGTTGATGGCGAGTTAACCGACGCTGTAGGTTTATTTAAAACGGAAAATAAAGACACATATTTAAAAGTATTTCAACATTTAGATAATTTTGATGTAGAATGCGACAATGGTATTAATATTAATAAACTTGATAAAGGTTGCATCATATTTAATACAAATAAAGAGGATGGTTATAAAATAAGTATTGTTGATACTAATAATAAAATTGCAGATTGTGCATTTTATTGGGTTGAAGATTTTTTAAACACGAAGATAAAACAAAATGCTTATTTCCATACCAATAATTTTATTGAAACATGTAAAGGATTTTGCGAAGAAGTTTTAACAGAAAACAATAACGTTACCAAGCAAGATCAAATGATGATGCTTAATAAAAGTACCAGTTTTTTTAAAGAAAAGGACAATTTCAATTTAAAAGAATTTGAAAATGAAGTTTTAGCACAACCCGAAATAAAAGAAGCGTTTACTGATTATAGAAAAAACTATAATGATAAAATGGATTTAACCGCAATTGATGATTTTGAAGTTTCACCTACCGCCGTTAAAAAAAACCAAAAATTCATGAAAAGTGTAGTCAAATTAGATAAAAATTTTCATATTTATGTTCATGGAAGGCATGATTATGTAGAAAAGGGCTATGACGACGAAAAGGGCTTAAAGTTCTACAAATTATATTATAGTAACGAGGATTTAGGTAATTAATGTTGTTTATTTTAACTTTTAATTAACTTTTCCGAGTTTTTATTTAGGATAAATTACTTACATTTGGAATATTTTTAAAAATTAACCTTTTTTTTGATTAAGCCAATTTATATTTACATAACATTCTTTATTTTTTTTGTAAAGATTGGCGATTCTTTTTCTCAAAGTTATACTCGAGCAAATAATTGGAAAAGCTACAGAAAAGAGGTTGTGTTTCAAATTGGAGCATCGCAGTTTTTAGGAGATTTAGGGGGATTAAATAAAGTTGGGACTGATTTTAGTCCTGCCGATTTAGAATTTAGTTTAACCAAGCCTGCTTTCGGAATAGCTTATAGATATAAATTAATGAAAAATATAAATTGGCATAATAGTTTTAATTATTTGCTTGTAGAAGGAGATGATAAATTAACAACAGAACCTTACAGAAATAATAGAAATTTAAATTTTAAATCGAATGTTTTTGAGCTAGCTTCTCGTATAGAGGTTTCCTTATTCTCAAATAAAGTTGGACATCGTTATGGTATTTCAAAAACAATGGGCCGTCGAAAAAAATCACGAGCATATGAGATTATAGGTTTTATTGGAATTGGTGGGTTTTATTTCAATCCCAAGGGTAGAAATCATATAAATGGGGTTTGGACAAAACTAGAACCCTTGCATACTGAAGGTCAAGGTTTGCCTGGTGGACCTAAACAATATAGAAAAATTGCACTTAGCATACCTATGGGCGTTGCATATAGAATGATCATATCAAAAGCATGGTGCCTTGGAATTGAATTAAATTACAGAAAAACATTTACAGATTATATAGATGACGTTAGTACTGTTTATTATGACAGATATGCACTGGTGCAAGCTTATGGCTCAACTTCATTATTAATGGCAGATCCAAGCTTAGGAAACATACCAAGTGCCACTGTGCCAGATGGTTCTGGAAATGGAGCGCAAAGAGGCGATAAAAACAAGGATTCATTTCTAAGTTTTCAAGTTACCGTTGGTCACTTTTTTGCTCCTAAACGAGGGAAATCAAGATTAAGATCGAAATTCTAATTCACCTTAAAATTTTCATAAATTAAATTTTCAAATTCGGTTTTGATACTAGAATTTGTTGCTATAATTTCTTTACAAAATAACCAATTATCTTCTTTTTTAAAATCACAAACATTACCTCCTGCCTCTTTTACAATTAATGATCCGGCAGCAACATCCCAAGGATTTAAATTATATTCAAAAAAAGCATCTACACGTCCGCAAGCCACATAACATAAATCAACAGCTGCTGCTCCTATTCGCCTTACACCATGAGTATTTCTCATTAAATATTCCAAACAAACTAAAAAAGGTTTGATTTTTTCAAAATTAAAAATCGGAAATCCCGTGGCAATTAAACTTTCTGAAAGTTTTTTTTGTTTTGAAACAGAAATTGGAATTCCATTTAAAAAAGCTCCGCCATTTGTAAATGCATAAAAACACTCATTACGAGAAACCTCGTAAACAACTCCACTAATAATTTCACCCTTAAACTCCAATGCAATGCTTATTGCATAATTCGGAATTCCATGAACAAAATTTGTAGTTCCATCTAGTGGATCAACAATCCAATTATATTCTTTTTTTTCAGAAATAGTATTTTCTTCTACCATGAAGCCAGCATCAATAGGTAATTGCATAAGTTTTTCAACTATTAATTTTTCAGAAGATTTGTCAACATAACTAACTAAATCATTTACCCCTTTAATTTCAACATTATCATAATTGAATTTTATTCTTTCATTTCTGATAAAAAAACCAACTTCTTTTGCAATATCTACAACATTTTGAGTAATCAATTTTAAATCCATTTTGTAAAAGTATTAATAAAATTAATTTTTAGTTATTTATTTCCGATGTATAATAAATTAAACATTTTTTTTCTCAAATTAAAAAACTGTATCTTGTCATTAAATTATAAAATCAACCATGATTCAAAAACTACTATTTTCAGCAATCGTAATTTGCTTAACGCATAATATAAAGGCTCAAGTTTATCCGAGCTTAAATGTGAATTTATTGTCTCATATTGACCCAGAGAAAGACATTACAGGATCTGATGGCAGAAAATATTCTGGCTGTTGGGGTTGGCACCAATCATCAAAAAACAAAGAATATGCTATTATTGGAACAAGTAGTAAAACGTATTTTATTGATGTAACTAATCCAACAATGCCAATAATTAGTGACTCTGTTAAAGCTAAAAAAAATGGTTGTACTTGGCGCGAATTAAAAACGTATCAAAATTATTGTTACATCGTTAGTGATGATTCTCCACCAAATAGTTTTCAAATTATTGATATGCAATATCTACCAGATTCGGTGCATGTTGTTTATGAAGGAACATCATATTTTGAAAGAGCTCATACTGTTTTTGTAAATAAAGATAAATTATATTGTGGAGGCGTTACACCTTTAGGCGGTGGGACTGAAAGTATGCATGTATACAGTCTTGCAACTCCATCCGTTCCAGTATTACTCAGAAAACTTGCTCAAGATGTTCCAAGTATTGGATACGTGCATGATATGTATGTAAATAACGATACAATTTTTGCGTCATGCGGTGGTCAAGGGTTATTTGTTATTAAATTACTTTCTACCAATACTTTTTCTTTATTGTCTTCATTTACAAGTTATCCTTATTCTGGATATAATCATAGTTCTTGGCTTACAACAAACAAAAAAACTATGGTATTTGCAGATGAAGTGCCAACCGGTTTGCCAGCAAAAGTTATTGATGTTTCAAATATATCGAGTATTACTTTAGTTGATACAGTTCGCTCTCATTTTGGAGCTACTGCCCATAACCCATATATTTTAGGAAATAGATGGTGTTGGTTAAGTACTTATCAAGATGGAATTTATTTATATGATATTTCTACGCCAGCAAATTCAACAGTTTATGGTTTTTTTGATACTCACCCACAACACGGCGTGAATGATAATTTCACAACAAATGCTTACCGAGGGAATTGGGGAGCGTATCCATATTTACCAAGTAAAATTATTATAGCTTGTGACATGCAAAATGGGATTTTTATTTTACAAGGAGATAACACTTATAATTCTTCAGTTGGTGGTTTAAATGAAAACAAAAAATCAACTTCACAATTTAGTATATACCCCAACCCGAGTAAAAATAATTTTACAATATATATTGCCAATCAGCTAAACCAAACACTTTCATATTCTATTACTGATGTTTTTGGTAAAATTATTGAAGAAAATAGCATACATTCAAATGAGTCTTTATATAGACAAATCATAAACACAAGTCATTTAACTGATGGCTGTTATTTCATTACTTTAAAAGGAATTAACATTAACCAAACTAAAAAAATAATTATTCAAAACTAATTATGTTTTCACCACAAAGTAAAATTGGAATAGTAGGATCAGGTGCAATGGGAAGCGGAATAGCGCAAGTTGCGGCCTCAAACAATTATAAAACAATTGTATTTGATACAAATACTGATGCTATTGAAAGGGCAAAAAAAAATCTAAAAACAACATTGTTAATGCTTGTTGAAAAACAAAAAATTAGCGAATTAAATGCCAAAGAAATTTCCGAAAACATTACATTTAGTAATTCCATTAATGATTTAAAAGATTGTAATTTAATTATTGAGGCAATAATTGAAAACCTCGGGGTTAAACAATCAGTTTTTAAGGAATTAGAAAACCTAGTTTCAACATCATGTGTTTTAGCATCAAATACATCTTCATTATCAATTACTTCTATTGCTTCGGCCTGTAATTTACCAGAAAGAGTAATTGGCATTCATTTTTTCAATCCTGCAACATTAATGCCTTTGGTAGAAATAATACCTAGTTTAGCAACTGATTTAAATATAGCTGAACATTGCAAAAAGTTAATTAATGCTTGGG
>CAIYSA010000072.1 GCA_903928655.1 uncultured Bacteroidota bacterium | reverse complement strand
TAATTTTCTTGTCTCAAAATATGGAAAAGTAAAATCTTTTTTTAAAATGCCTAAAGCTGCGCCTGTTGTAACAATTTTTAAAGTACTTGCTGGTATTAGTGCCAATTGACTATTATGCTCTTTTATTGTTTTACCTGTTTTAGTATCAATTAGGCAAAATCCATAACTAGCATGTTGTAAATCGGCATCAGTTTTAAAATTAGTTAAAACCCCATCCAATCCTATTTGAGATTTTAATGTAATTTGTATGAAAATAAAAAAATAGAGTAGTGGTTTCATTATTAAATAATCTTTAATAAAAATATAAAATAAGTAGAGCTAAACTTTTATATATCAAAATTGTTTTTAACTTTATGTATCTCAAAACACTAATTATGGTTTATGCCAAACAACGTTTTTGCCTTCAAGCAGTTTAATGTAAAGCAAGATAAGTGTGCTATGAAAGTTGGCACTGATGCCGTTTTGTTAGGAGCGTGGGTTGAACCAAAAAACGCAAAATTTATTTTAGATATTGGTGCAGGAACAGGTGTAATTGCATTAATGTTGGCTCAAAAAACAAATGCTTCAATTATTGGAATTGACATTGATTTAGCAGCAACTCAACAAGCCCAAGAAAATGTTGACGAAAGTAAATTTAAAGATCAAATAAAAATAATTCATACTTCTTTACAAGAATTTGTGAAAGTAACTGATTTGAAATTTGAAATGATAGTCTCAAATCCTCCTTTTTTTGAACAATCTCTAAAATCTATTGATGAAAAGCGATCAAATGCTAGGCATGCAGACGTTTTGCCGTTTGATGATTTGTTAAATTGTGTGGTAAAATTGTTAGATGAAGCTGGGAAATTTTGTCTTATTTTGCCGACTTTAGAAGCTGATAAATTTAAAAACATGGCTCATAAAAAAGGCTTATACTTATCTAAACTTTTACGAATCAAATCACGCACAGATAAAGATTCAGACAAAAGGCATTTAATGCAGTTTGAATTTAAACCGAATGAATTTTCTGAAAATACACTTGTTATTGAAAACGAGGAAAGACATCATTATACGAATGATTATAAGGAGTTAACCAAAGATTACTATCTTAATTTTTAATAAAATTTATATGTCACCAAGTTTGTTTTTAAATGAAAGGTGCAGTAAATTTTTTTAACATTAAATGTGCTAAGAAATGATAATCTTCACTCAATATTTTCACATAAAATTATGTTTACATGATAGTTTCTTAGTATCTTTCGAATAAAAAAAATAAGTATGAGTAACGAGCAAAAAACCAAGAAAAGTTTAATTAAAAGAATTTTAAAATGGACAGGAATTACATTTCTTGTATTATTAATTGCTGTGTTTGCAGCACCATTTCTTTTTAAAGATAAATTAATTCAATTAGTAAAAGACGAAGCAAATAAAAGTTTAAATGCTAAAGTAGATTTTGGCGAATTTGATTTAACTCTTATTAGTTCGTTTCCTGATTTTAGATTTAAAATTCAAAACGTAAGTGTTATTAATGTTGAACCATTTGCTGGCGATACTTTAGCTTATATAAAACAATTATCTTTTGATTTAAATATTAAAAGTGTAATTGCTGGTGATAAATACCAAATCAATTCTTTGATAGTTGACGAGCCACATATTAATGCTACTGTGAACAACGATGGTAAAGCTAGTTGGGATATTGCAAAAGCAAGTACTGATTCTGTTCAAGCTACAACTCCTGCTGATAAATCTGCTTCAAAGTTTGCATTGAAATTAAATACCTTGGAAATCAATCATGCTAAAATAAAATACATTGATATTCAAGGAAATACATACGCGAATTTAAATGACATGAATTATAAAATGAGTGGCGATTTTACTCAGGATATTTTTACATTAAGTAACTTATTAGAAATTACAGAAATCAGTGTTTCTTATGGTGGCGTTGATTATTTGAAAAAAGTAAAAATGCGTTTTAAAGCAGATTTAGATATGGATATGCCAAAAATGAAATTCACCTTTAAAGAAAATGAATTTAATTTAAATGATTTAGGTTTAGCATTTGATGGTTTTGTTGCGATGCCTACTGACGATATCAATATGGATATTAAATTTGCAGCTAAGCAAACAGAATTTAAATCTATTTTATCATTAATACCAAGTGTATATAGTAAAGATTTTGCTAGTGTAAAAACAGAAGGCTCATTAAAATTTGATGGGATGGCTAACGGAATATTGCATAGCGAAAAAGATAGTATAAAAAACACCTATCCATCTTTTGCAATTAATTTATCAATTGCAAAAGCAATGTTTAAATATCCATCATTGCCAAAATCAGTTAATGATATTAATATTGATGTGCATGTTGAAAACAAGAAAAATTATTTAGATGCTACAACCATCGACGTTAATAAATTTCATTTAAACATGGCTGGAAATCCTATTGATATGTGGGCTCACGTAAAAACTCCAATTTCAGATCCAAATTTATCTGCCGAAATAAAAGCAATTATTGATTTAAACTCAGTAAAAGATTTTATCCCATTAGAAAAAGGTGATAACATGAGCGGACTTGTAAAAGCAGATATTAAAGCTGCTGGTAAAATGAGTAGTCTTGATAAAAAAGAGTACGACAAATTTGCTATGAGTGGAAGTTTAGAAATTGACAAAATGAATTATAAAACAACTACATTACCTTACGATGTTTTATTAAATGTGATGAAGTTAAATTTCACCAATCAGTTTGTTGAATTAACAGCATTTGATGCAATGCTCGGTAAATCTGACATTAAAGCGAATGGTAAAATTGATAATTTTTTACAATATATTTTTAAAGACTCTTTAATTGCTGGTACATTTAATTTAAATTCTAATTTATTAGATATTACAGAATTAATGTCTTCTCCAAGTTCAACTTTATCTACTTCAACACCTACTGTTTCTGCTCCTTCAGATACTGCTGCTATGACTGTAGTTGAAGTGCCTGGTAATCTTGATTTTAATTTAAATGCAAATGTTGTTAAAGTACTTTATGATAATTTGGTTTTAGAAAATATGGTTGGAAATATCCAAGTTAAAAAACGTAAAGTAGATATGACGAATTTAAAAATGAATGTATTAGGCGGCGGTTTAGTAATGAATGGATATTATGAAACAACTAATCCTAAAAAACCTACAATTAGCTATAATTTAAAAGCTGAGAATTTTGATATTCAAAAAACATTTACAACGTTTAATACCATGCAAAAAATTGCTCCTATTGCACAGTATTCGAAAGGTATGTTTACTGCTACTTTAGAAAACTTTACGGCAGATTTAGACACAAAAATGTCGCCAATAATGACTTCATTACACGGTAATGGTGTGTTTAAAACAGCGAAAGTTTCGGTAGGTGGTTTTCCTCCTTTTGAGAAATTAGGCGAGGCATTAAAAATTGATAAATTAAAAAATTTAGATATTGAAAATGTTGTTGCTGAATACGAATTTAAAGATGGAAGAGTGATGCTAAGAAAACCCGTGGTAGTTAAAATTGATAAAATTACTGCTGAAATTACTGGTTCAACTGGCTTTGATCAAACAATTGATTACAATTGGAAAATGATAGTGCCAACCGAAATGTTTGGAAGTGCTGCAACATCAATGGTAAGTGGTTTATTAGGCCAAGCAAGTTCCGCAATAGGCTCAACCGTTAGTTTGCCAAAAACAATAAATGTAAATGTTGGCTTTGGAGGAACGGTAATGAAACCAACTATAAAAACAGGAATGAAGGGTGATGGTAAAGCCCCGGTAGAAGCCGTGAAAGAACAAGTAATTGCTGTTGTGAAAGATAAGGCAAACGAAGAAGCTCAAAAAATATTAGCCGACGCCCAAGCCCAAGTTGAAAAAATAAAAGCTGAAACCCAGGTAGCGGTTGATAAAGCAAAAACTGAAGGTTACGCGCAAGCCGATGCCTTAGTGGCCCAAGCAACAAATCCCTTAACTAAAATGGCAGCAAAAAAAGCGGCTGAGTTAGCTAAAAAAGAGGTAGATAAAAAAGCGCAAAAAATTATTGATGAATCGGAAGTACGTTGTAATAAACTATTAGAAGATGCTAAAGCAAAAAGTAATGCCGCTGCAGGAAAGTAATTACGCTACCCATTTTTAAGTATTTATAAATGCTTAAAAACGGATAATTTACGTGCGCTTAGCGAACAAACGGGTGCAAGATTGGCGTATGTTTTGTATATTTATAGCGCTTAGCGATAAGTTATGGGCAAGTTTAGAAAAATAAACTCAGAAAATAACACCAACCGCTAGATAATTAAAATACACAATTACTAAATCCTATTGCTCTCCATACCGTAACTTCTGACAGATAATTTGTTTATTATTGTTTTTTCTCGTACGAGGTAAATAAAATTTCTTATTTTTACTATAATATAAACCCAATATTATTATGAAAAGCTTTTTAATTTCAATCCTAATTTTTATTTCAATTGTTTCTTATTCTCAATCAATAGGATGGAAATATGATGATGCTTTAGCATCAGTTAAAAGAAATAGCGATTACGTCAGAGTTACTGAGGAACATGTGAATGATTTACGCTTTATTTCATGTATTTATGGTAAGGGAAGCAACATTGTAGCAGAGGGGTATTATTTTGATGACAATAATGTCTGTTATAAAGTTATACTAGCGTATGATGCTGAAAAAATTAACTGGCTTATACAAAACAATAATGATCAATATGTCAAAATATCAGAATATAAATGGAAGGATTACAAATCTAATTTTTATTTTGAAATAGCTACAAAAGACGATATGTGTTATGTTTCAATGTATCGTTAAGTAAAAAATTAAAAATTTAGGAGCAGTCAATTACAACTTAAAATTTTCCAATGAAATTACCAAGTCGCCCGGCATATTTATCAACTACATATAATACTTCTTCTAGCCAACATGAAGTAATCATCGAGTATATAACACCAACCGCAAAACTAAAAATAATAGACAATAACGGTTTAAATAAAGAAAAATATCAATCAATTCAATTTTGTATAATTGACAAATCAGATAGAGAATTTAATACAGACAATCTAGCAAATCTGTTTTCAAACGAATTCGGCGAAAGTGAAGAATTCCGCTGCGAAATCCATTCAAAAGATCACCGTACAGCTATTCCTCCACTTAAATTTATTTTAAAATCAAAAGAACTCGATTTATCAGCGATGAATTTTAAAGTAAGTTGGGAAAATTAGTCGTTAGTTAAAAACAATAAACATGAAAATTCAAGCTTTTATTTTATTCTTAATATTTAGTTTTTCTGTGAATTTAAACGCACAAACTAAGTCAACACAGCCTAAACCAAAAAAAAACCAAACAACAGACGAAAATTGGAAAATATTACAAACTGCCACGGCTCAAATGCTAATGGAAAACTATGAACCGGCAATAGAAAATTACCAACTATTCATTTCTAAGGTTTATGACCAAGAATTAAAACACTCTGCATCTGGTAATTTAGGATATTGCTTAGCACAAACTGGTAAATACCAAGAAGCAATTCCTTATTTAACAAAATATTTAAACTATTTTAATCCAAATGAAATCTCTACTATTAAATTGGAAAAGATTAATACCTCTAATCAATATATAGGCAAATATTTTATCCAAAGAGGATTTTGCAAAGCTAAACAAGAAGATTTCAATGGAGCAGATATGGATTTAACTAAAGGAATCAATTTCATGGAAATGATTATGAAATCTCCAACACATAAACAAGATTGGAATTATGAAACTCTAGGATTCGGTTATCTAATGCGAGGTCTTTCAAAAATGCAAATGAATAAAGGAAAAATCTTCTGTGAAGATTTGAGAAAATCTGTTGATTTAGGATATACAAAAGCAATAGAACTAGTGAAAAATTACTGCAACTAGTTGCAAACTGACAGCATGAATAATATAAATCAAATCTTTAAAAAGCATTGGCTGACAATATTGTTATCTGCTGCACTAGTAAGTACTTCTATAATTGTTTTTAAACAAAAGAAAGAAATCAAACATCTCAATTATGAAATTTCTGACCTCGAAGATAAAGTATCTAATTTAGAAGACGAAAAAGAAGAATTACTTAATGAACTTTATAATTGTAATTCGGAGAAAAATCACTATGAAAATAGTTCTAGTAATCAATCATCAAATAATTATTCTCTACAAAATGACAATGATGATTTAGAAAGAAAGATAAATGATTTAGAAGATGAACTTGATAATTGTCAACGAAAACTTAGAGATTGTAATTAAAATAAAACCAGCCCATAACAGCACCTAAAAAAAATGCGGGCGGAAGTATAAGTTTTTTGCCTACAAGTTGCCGCTTCGCGAAAGTTTCTTATTTTTATGTAGGCAAAAAAGAGTACAGTATTTCGGCAACTAATTAATATTGTGGTGGTAGAAAACATTTCGGTTTCAAAACCGCAC
>CAIYSA010000071.1 GCA_903928655.1 uncultured Bacteroidota bacterium | reverse complement strand
TTAATTGATGTTTATACAGATTGGTGTGGATGGTGCAAGCATATGATGAAAACAACATATTCTAATCCAAGTATTGCTAATTATATTAATTCATTTTATTACCCAGTAAAATTTAATGCTGAAACAAAAGATACAATTGAGTATAATGGAAAAATATATAAACCAACTTCTAAAGAACCGAAAACGCCTCACGAATTAGCAATTAAATTTTTAGGTACAAGTTTAAGTTACCCATCAACCATTTTTGTTACAAATAATTACGAATTCAGTTTATTATCACAAGGGTTTCTTGAAGAAAAAAAGATAGAACCGCTATTGATTTTTGTAGTTGAAAACATTTACAAAACCACCCAGTACGAAAAATTTGCAGAACAATTTAACCATGCATTTTACGACACAACATTTGTAAAAAAAAGAATTAAAACCTATTCTTTAAAGGAAATAGAACAACTTCAAAAAAAGAAACCTAAAAAAGTTCTCGTAAATATTTATGCAGGTTTTTGCAATTCATGCAAAGTACAAAATAAAACCACCCTAACAGACACGGCTATTGCCAATTATTTAAATAAATATTTTTACGTTATGAATTTTGATGCAGAAAGTAATGATACATTAATTTATAAAAACGAAAAATGCTTCAAAACTACAACAAACGGTTACCCTTTAAACACGTTTGCATTCAAAGTAAGTAATAACCGCTTACAATTTCCTACAATTGCAGTTTTAGATGAGAAACTTAATCATTTAGATGCTTTAAATTTGTTTTTAAGTCCAGAAAATCTTGGTCCAATTTTAAAGTTTTACGCTGAAGACAAATTTAAAACCATGAATTGGCAAGAATATTTAAAATCAACGATAAAAGAAAAAAAATAAACTTACCGTTCATCCAAAATACTTATTATTGATTGGCATAATTTTCTATATTTAATGCAATTAATAATTTAAGAAAGAAATTAGGCTACCATGAAAAACCATTTATTTATTATAATTCTTTTTTTTTACACACTTAGTTTTGCACAGATGCCTGGAATGGGCGGTATGAAAGGAATGAAAGACCCTAAATTAGGAAGGGTTTATGGTAAAGTATTAGATAATGCAACTGGCTTACCTGTTGAATATGCTTCAATTCAGGTTTTATGGTATAGTAAAGATAGTTTATTAGGCGGCTCATTAGTAAAACCTAATGGCGACTTTGCCGTTGATGGACTTCCATCATTTGGACAAATTCGAGTTAAAATATCATTTATTGGTTACAAAAATTACATTCAAAAAGTATACTTATCTCCACCTGATAAAATAGATCAAGACCTTGGAAATATTAAATTAATGGTTGATGAGGCAATGACTAAAGAAATTGAAATTACGGCAGAGAAAAGCACTGTTACTTTAGGTATTGATAGAAGAGTTTATAATGTAGATAAGGATTTATCAGTAAAGGGAGGAACTGCTGTTGATGTAATGAAAAACGTACCCGGCGTTACCGTTGATGCTGATGGAAATGCACAATTGCGCAACCAATCACCAACAATATTTGTAGATGGAAGGCCTACATCATTAACCTTACAACAAATACCAGCCGACCAAATTGAGCGTGTTGAAATAATTACAAATCCATCAGTAAAATTTGATGCAAGTGCTACAGGAGGAATTTTAAACATCATCATGAAACGAAATACAAAACCAGGATATAACGGAATGGTAATGGCTTATGTTGGAACTGGAGACAGATATGGTGGCGTTGCAAATTTAAATTTAAAAGGGGGGCCTTGGAACATATCTACAATGTATAGTTACAACCAGGGAATAAATAATAATAATGGTTATACAAGCCGAAAACAACTGGATACAGTTACTGGGGAGGCTTTAGGATATTTTAACCAAAACAATATTGCCAGACAACTTAATCGCTTTAATTTTGGAAAAATTGGTGTTGACTATAATATCAATAATAGAAACACTATTTCTATTTCTGAAATGATTATGTCAGGAGAATTTAAGACATCTGATAAACAAAATTATTCATTGTCGGATGCAAACAATATTGAGATAGCAAATGGAGAAAGATTAAATGATCAGGCGGCGAAATTCAGCAATTACTCAACTCAATTATTATATAAAAAAACATTTCCAAAAGTTGGTAAAGAACTCACGTTTGATTTAAATCATAATTATACAATATCAAACAATCAGTATTTATTTACAACTTATTCGCCTTATATTTCAGGCGTTCAAACCGGTTCTAATGCTTACCAAAAAAACAAAGGAGGAACTTTAGCTAGTCAATCTACATTTCAGGCAGATTATGTAAACCCAATTACTGAAACAAAAAAAATCGAATTTGGAATAAAATCTTATTACAAAAATTCTGATAGCGATGCAAACACTTCTAACGCGAGTGTAACACAAGATGTATACACTAAAGATACTATTATGAGTAATCATTATAAAATTGATGATATGATTAATGCTGCCTATGTAAATTATTCTGCAAAAACAATTTGGAATATAGGATTTCAAACAGGTTTACGTTTTGAGCAATCCTATTATTCAGGTAAAATTGTAGATAAAAATTTAGCCTTTTCTTATAATTATCCTTCAAGCAGTGATGACATTTTAAAATCATTATTCCCTGCAATTTATTTTTCTAAAAAATTAAAGAAAAACCAAGAAGTTCAATTAAATTTTAGTAGAAAAATTCAGCGTCCAAATTTTTTCCAATTGATGCCATTTGTAATGTTTGCAGATAACCAAAACAGAAGAATTGGAAATCCCCAACTAAAACCAGAATTTAAAAATATTGCTGAAGTAAATTACAATAAAATATTTAGTAAAGGAAGTTATTTGGGTTCGGGTTATTTTAGATACGAAGAGCAACCGATAACCGAAATTGCATACTACAGCCCTATCCCAGGAGAATCAAACGTATTAATTAATACAACCGTAAATGGAAAAAACAGTATAAGATATGGAATTGAAAACACCTTAAAATTAACTTTCTTTAAAAATTTAGATTTAACTTTAAATGCAAATGCTTTTTATATTTACATTAAAGGAACAGTTGTTAATGGCCAACCAGACGTAACAGCTGAAGGTTATGCGTATAATGGAAAAGCAACTGTATCCTATAAATTTCCAAAAAACATAACACTTCAAGTAAATGGAAATTATGAATCTCCTAAAATTTTATTATTAGGATATTCAAAGCCAGTATATTCAATTGATATTTCTTTAAATTATATGATAAAAACAAAATGGATACTTAATGCAACTTTGAGTGATGCGTTTAATACTCGTATTATGGGAACACATTATGAAACACCTTATTACATTCAAGATTTGAGTAGAAGAAGGGAAACGCGTTATGTTCGATTTACTGTAACTTATTTATTTGGTAAAATGGATGCTTCTATTTTTAAACGAGCCAAACAAATGAAAGGAATGGGACAAGAGGGCGGTGGAAATCAAGATGGACTAGATTTTAATAAATAACATTTTATAATTACATTTATATTCATTAATAAATAATACAATAAATTTCAAACCATATGCTTTCAACTAAATCTATAACAACACTCTTATTAGGATTTGTAGCACTTTGCGCTCAATCTCAATCTAAAGCAACAGCTACAACAAAACCTATTGCTTCAAATACTCAAACAAAAGCAGGCACAGTAACAAAATCACTAAATTTTGAATATGCTTTAAACGATCCATTTAAAGCGAGAATTTATACTTTAAAAAATGGTCTAAAAGTATATATGACTGTTTACAAAAACGCACCACGTATCCAAACTTATATTGCTGTTAAAGCAGGAAGTAAAAATGACCCTTCAAATGCTACAGGTTTAGCTCACTATTTGGAGCACATGGTATTTAAAGGAACTGATAAATTTGGAACTAAAGATTTTGTAAAAGAAAATATCGAAATTACAAAAATTGAAAATTTATATGAGTTATATAGACAAACAAAAGATGATGTAAAACGAAAAGTAATTTATCATCAAATTGATAGTATATCAGGTGTTGCTGCAAAATATGCAATTGCAAATGAATACGACAAAATGTTGGCTGGTATTGGAGGACAAGGAACTAACGCATATACATCATTTGACCAAACAGTATATGTTAATGATATCCCTACAAATCAATTAGAGAACTGGTTAACCATAGAATCTGAAAGATACCGTAAACCAGTATTACGTTTATTTCATACAGAATTAGAAGCAGTTTATGAAGAAAAAAACAGAGGATTAGATAGTGATAACAGTAAACTTTGGGAAGCTGTATTTGCAGGTTTATTTACCAATCATACTTACGGAACACAAACAACAATTGGCACAATTGATCATCTTAAAAACCCTTCAATGAAGGAAATTATGAAATACTTTAATGCTAATTATGTACCTAACAACATGGCTATTTGTTTAAGTGGTGATTTTGATCCAGACATAACAATTAAGTTAATTGAAAAGAGTTTTGGGTCAATGCCTTCTAAGCCTGTGGCAACTTATAAATTTGAAAAAGAAAAGCCTATTACAAAAAAAGTAGCAATGGAAGTTGTTGGTCCTGATGCCTCAAATATTGCAATGGCATGGAGATTTAATGGAGCAAATAGTAAAGATGCTGATATGATAACTCTAATTAATTTATTATTATCTAACGGAAGAGCGGGCTTATTAGATTTGAATTTAAATCAACAACAAAAAGTTTTAAATTCGGGAGGTTATGCCTACGTTTTAAAAGATTATAGCACACACATTTTATTTGGAGAACCAAAAGAAGGGCAAACACTAGAAGAAGTTGAAAAATTATTAAAAAACCAATTGCAATATTTAAAACAAGGTATATTTCCTGATTGGTTAATGAGTGCTGTAATTACAGATATGAAATTACAAAAAACTAAAGATTTAGAAAATAATCAAAATAGAGCAAGTACATTTGTAGATGCATTTGTGAATGATACTAAGTGGCAATACACTGTAAACACAATTGATCGTTTATCTAAAATAACCAGACAAGATGTAATTAATTTCGCAAATACTAATTACAACGACTCAAACTATGTGGTTGTATATAAAAGAATTGGCGAAGACAAAAACATTCAAAAAGTTGAAAAACCCACTATTACGCCTGTTGATGTTAATAGAGATGACCAATCAACTTTTGTAAAAAATGTTTTATCAAATACTCCTAAACTAATTGAACCAAAATTTATTGATTACGATAAAGATGTTTCAAAAACAACTATCAAAAATAATATTCCATTACTATATAGTCAAAATACAGAAAATCAATTATTTGATTTGTATTATGCTTTTGATATGGGAACAAATAATAATAAAATTTTACCAATTGCAATTGAGTATATCCCCTATTTAGGAACATCAAAAATGTCGCCTGCTGAAGTTCAACAAGAATTTTACAAATTAGGTTGCTCATTTAATGTGTTTAATTCTGAAAACCAAACATGGGTTAGCTTAACTGGACTAAGTGAAAATTTTGTTAAAGCAACTCAGTTATTTGAAAGCTTATTTTCGGATCCTAAAATTGATGAAGTGGCGCTTAAAAATTTAGTTTCAGACATTCTAAAAAAACGTACAGATGCTAAGCAAGAAAAAAGAACGATTTTACAAAAAATGATGGTTAATTACGCAAAGTATGGCACCAGCAATCCTGCTACTAATATTGTTTCCGAAACAGAATTATCAATTTTAGGAAAAGCAGAAATTGATTATTTAATAAAAACGTTAATGACTTATGAGCATAAAATTTTGTATTACGGTCCTAAATTAATTGGAGATGTAAAAGAACTATTAAATGAAAACCATAACGTGGCTGCAACTGGATTAAAACCTGTACCTGCTGAGGTAAACTTTGTAAAACAGCCATTTAATAATACAGTTTACGTAGTTGATTACGATATGAAACAAGCCGAAATAGTTATATTAACAGAAGGTGAAAAATACAATGCTGAAAATGTGCCATTAATATCAATGTATAACGAATATTTTGGTGGCGGAATGAGCTCTGTTGTATTTCAAGATTTAAGAGAATCAAAAGCACTAGCTTATTCTTGTTATTCTACATACCGCTCTCCTAAAGACCCAAAACAAATTTATTACAACTTTTCTTACATTGGATCACAAGCCGATAAATTACCCGAAGCTTTAGCAGGTATGTCGAATTTATTAAATAACATTCCTAAATCAGAAATTGCTTTTGGTGCAGCTAAAGAGGCTATATTACAAAATATCAAAACTGAACGAATTAATAAAGCAGATATTTTATTTGATTATGTTAATGCGCAAAAATTTGGATTGCAGGTTGATATTAGAAAAGATATTTACAATAAAGTTTCAACGATGACTTTTGAAAACGTAAAAACTTTTCAGGATGCAAAAATAAAAAACAAACCAACTTCCATTTTAGTTTTAGGGAAAAAAGATTTGTTAGACATTAAAACACTCGAAAAATACGGTACCGTTAAGTATTTAACAATGAAAGATGTGTTTGGTTATTAATTATTTTCTAAAAAATTGAATTCGAAAATTAACTTAAAAGGCAAATCAGTAGTACTGATTTGCCTTTCTGTTTTTATCATTAACTTATTTTTTAGTTTAGTTTTCAGATTAGATTTAAAAACTTCAAAATACAAAACAACATTAGAAGGAAATGATGCCAAAGGATATTATGAATATTTACCTTGGCTATTAAACAACAAAGATATTAACTACACTAATGACTATTCCTACCCTATTAATGATAGCAGGGTTTTAAAATATCCATTTGGCACAGCATTACTTCAATCTCCATTTTATGGAATTTCACAATTATTTTCGAGTAACAGCAAACAAGAAAATAATTTAAATTACACAGATGCTTTATTAATATGCATTGGTGCAAGTTTTTATATTTCATTAGCACTCACTTTTCTATGGAAATTATTAGAACGTTTAAAGTTTTCTAATTCAACGAAATATATAACTATTATAGCTATTTACTTAGGGACAAATTTATTCCATTATAGTATTATGGAACCTATGATGTCACATTTATATTCATTTTTTTGCATAAGCATGTTTCTTTATTTCTTTGTAGCATATAATCAAAGTCAGGAAAAAAAATATGAATATAGCTTGTATTTGTTTGCATTTTTAATAATTGCAATTCGTCAATTTAATTTCATCTTCATTCTCCCATTACTTATATTTCAAGCATATTATTTACAAAACCTAAAAATATTTATAAAAAGTATTTTAGTTATTATACTATCCTATATAGTACAATTAATGTTTTGGAAACTTCAGAGTGGAGCATGGATTTTAAAACCGTATAATGGCGAAAATTTCTTTTATTGGACAAATCCACAATTTATAAATGTGCTATTTAGTTTTAGAAAAGGATTATTTGTCTATTCACCAATTTTAATTTTGGCATTATCTGGTTTAATTATTGGTTTAAGAACCAATCTAAATTTCAAATCAAGTCTTATTATAACACTTTCTATATTCACTTATTTTATTGCTTGTTGGTGGCATTGGCCATTTGGAGATAGTTTTGGGCACAGGGCCTTTATAGACTGTTATGCTATGTTCGCAATCGGAACAGCATCATTATTTGAATTACTGAAAAATAAATTATTGAAAATTTGCATTTACAGCTTAACAATATTATTCATTTCACTCAATTTATTACAAACATGGCAATATAATAATGGCATATTACTTTCGGAATATATGAATTTCCAAAAATACAAATATCAGTTTTTATATGTTGACGATGCATCAAAAAATTGTTTAGGTGGAATAAATGATATCAGTTCCTTCAACAAAAACAATGGTACTGATTCGTTTCTAATACCAAATGTTAACTTTGACTTTACTGATTTTTCTATACCATTTGTAATTAAAAACAAATTGAAAAGTAAGATTATATTTTTAGAGATAAATTTTACAAAGCACGAATTATCACCTAATCAATCAAATAAGGCAAAGTTATTTATTGAAATGAAGGATGAATTAAATACAACTATTTATCAAACTGCATTTTTAATTAACGAAACGCCAAATGATTGTGAAACCGCTAATAAAAAAACTTTTTCGTATCAAATAAAACTACCAACAAGGGATAATTGTGATTCAGTGGTTTTGTTTTTTAATAATCCACAACGCAAAAAATTCGACCTCACTCAAATCCAAGTTAGGTTCAATTATTCCCAATAATCAGTTAATTAACATTTCAATTAACTATAAAGCACTAAATAAAATATTTAAATAAAAAAAAC
>CAIYSA010000070.1 GCA_903928655.1 uncultured Bacteroidota bacterium | reverse complement strand
GAACTAGAAAAGAAAATGGTTTTATAAAGGCAGCTTATCGACTCAGCTCGAAGTGACATAAATAGAATAACACTAGAAATTTAAAAAAATAAACTTAAAAAAATGAAAGTAGATAAATATATAGGATTAAATGGATTTACATCTCGCCGTAAAGCCTATGATATGATAGAGAATAAGCGAATTTTAGTAAATGGAAAATTAGCAAACTTTAGTACTAAAATAAAAGATGGTGATGAAATTTTAATTGATGGAATTCCTTTAACACAAAAGGAATTTATACCAACTTACATCGTTTACAATAAACCAAAAGGAATTGAATGCACCAGTGAGAAAATAGAAAATAATATTATTGATGCCATTGGTCATACCCAAAGTATTTACCCAGTTGGCCGTTTAGATAAAGAATCGGAAGGATTAATTTTATTAACGAACCATGCAGAAATTATTAATAAAATTGGAAATTCGAAATACGAGCACGAAAAAGAATACATCGTAACGCTTAATTTACCTGTTAGAACGCAATTTTTAAAAGAAATATCAGAAGGCATAAACATTCAAGGCGATATCACAAAGCCTTGTAAAGTAAGTAAAGAGCCAGATGCTAAACGTATTTTTAGAATTACCTTAACCCAAGGTTTAAACCGTCAAATCCGTCGTATGTGTAATGCGTATGATTACCAAGTTATAAAATTACAACGCGTAAGAGTGATGAATATTAAATTAGATAAGCTTAAAATTGGTGAATGGCGTGATTTAACAGTCGCTGAATTAGAAGAATTGATGGGGCAGTTGGTTTAAAAATTATATTTTTATTAAACTAAATTTCTTAAAATGATGAGTTGTTTAGCAGCTCATCATTTTCTTTTACAAAAAATCCATTTTCAGCTTGGTTCATAAAATGAATCATTGCCAAAGCAACTTGCACATCATAAATGGCTCTGTATTTTTTAGGAATTAAAAATGAAAGCGTAATCATAATAAATTTACCAAGAAGTTCGCCGAATCTAAATTCTTTGCGATTTCCTAAAAGTAATGATGGACGAATGATGAAGGTAGAATTAAAACCGATTGCTTTAATGGCTTCTTCCATTTCTCCTTTTGTTTTATTATAAAATATGTTAGAATTTTTATCTGCACCCATTGCCGAAACAACAGCAAAATGATTAATTCCGTTTTCTTTTGCTGCCTTTGCAGCATTTACTACATAGTCTAAATCTACTTTACGAAACGCTTCTTTGCTACCAGCTGTTTTTATGGTTGTGCCTAAACAACAAAACAAATCATCGCCTTTTAATAGTGTTTTATCAATGGCATCATAATTAAAAATCTGTTGTTTTAATTTGGGATGTTTAATATTTAAAGCTTTTCTAACTATAATAATTACAGTTGAATACGCATCATTTTTTAATAATTGTTCAGTAACTTTTTTTCCAATTAATCCAGTTGCTCCTAATACGATTGCTGTTTTCATTTTTAATTATTTTGTGATTAAAGATAATTTAATTTTTGTCATGCTGAACTTGATTCAGCATCTCAGTTCTCAATCGTTTTAACTGTATTTACTCTGAATCGAGTTCATGGTGACTATAAACTGTCACATCGAGCGGAGTCGAGATGATTTTCAGGTTATCGATTTCACACGAATTGACACATTATAAATTTAACGCAAAAATTAGTGAATCATTTCCAAAAATTCATTTTCGTTAATTAATTTTACGCCAAGTGATTGGGCTTTTTTTAATTTTTCAGGACCCATATTTTCTCCGGCTAAAATAAAGCTTGTTTTTTTAGAAATCGAACTCGAATTTTTACCACCATTTAATTCAATCATTTCTTTGTATTGTTCGCGACTATACTTTTCAAAAACACCACTTATAACAAAGGTTAACTCTTTTAATTTTTCTGTTCCACCTTGCTGTTGTTCGTCGCTTAATTCAAATTGTAAGCCAGCTTGTTTTAGTTTTTTTATAATGAGTTTATTTTGTTCATTCTCAAAATAATCTGCAATACTAATGGCGATGATGTCGCCAACTTCATCAATTTCTAATAATTCTTCTTTGGTTAATTCTAATAAACGATCCAATGATTTTACTTTTTTAGCAATTTTTTTAGCGGTCGTTTCGCCAACATGTCTAATGCCAATAGCATATAATACACGCTCAAAGGGTACTTTTTTACTCGCTTCAATTCCTTCAATTAAATTGTTTGCCGATTTTTCTGCCATGCGTTCTAAAGGCAACAATTGTTCTTTTTTTAAATCATATAAATCAGCAATGGTTTTTACTAAACCTCCTTTATATAATTGAACGATAGTTTCACCGCCTAAGCTGTCAATGTTCATTGCTTTGCGCGACACAAAATGTTCAATTCGTCCTATAACTTGTGGTGGACATTCATTATCATTTGGGCAAAAATGATTGGCTTCACCTTCATCTCTTTTTAATTTAGTATTACATTCGGGGCAATTTGTTATATATTCTGTTGGATGAGTATTACTTTTTCGTTTCGTTAAATCGACACCAATTATTTTAGGAATAATTTCTCCTCCTTTTTCTACAAACACAAAATCGCCAACTCTGACATCTAATTTTTCAATAATATCGGCGTTATGCAAAGATGCGCGTTTCACAGTAGTTCCGCCTAATGCTACTGGTTGTAAATTTGCAACAGGTGTAATCGCTCCAGTGCGCCCAACCTGATAAGCAATGCTTAATAATTCGGTACTAACTTGTTCGGCTTTAAATTTATATGCAATTGCCCAGCGTGGTGATTTGGCAGTAAAACCAAGGTTTTGTTGTTGGTTATAATTATTTACTTTAATCACAATGCCATCAATATCATAAGGTAAATGGTAACGTTGTTTGTTCCAATAATTAATAAAATCAATTACTTCATCAATGCCATGGCAAATTTTTGCATCATCCGAAATTTTTAAACCCCATTTTTTTGCAGATTGCATATTTTCAAAATGCGATTGATGTGGTAAATTTTCTCCTAATAAATAATATAAAAAGCAATCTAGTTTTCGTTTAGCAACTTGTGCCGAATCTTGCATTTTCATTGAGCCTGAGGCTGCATTGCGAGGGTTTGCTAATAAGGCGTCGCCAAGTTCTTCACGATCTTTATTAATGGAATCAAATACTGGGCGAGGCATAAATATTTCTCCTCGTATTTCAAATAATGCTGGAAAATTTCCTTTTAGTTTTAAGGGTATGGATTTAATTGTTTTGGCATTTGTTGTAACATCATCGCCTTGCACGCCATCGCCACGTGTAATGGCTTGTTTTAAAATGCCGTTTTCGTATATTAAACTGATGGATAAACCATCAAATTTTAATTCGCAAACATATTCTATAGGTTCGTTAAATAATCCATTAGAAATGATGCCTAATCCTTCACGAACTTTTCTGTCAAAATCTATTAAATCTTCCTGGTTATAGCTATTACTCAATGATAACATGGAGTATTGATGTTTAACACTTGCAAACGATTTGGTTATTTGTCCGCCAACACGCTGACTTGGAGAATTGGGTGATAAAAATTCAGGAAATTGATTTTCTAATTGAATGAGTTCTTCTAGTAGTTTATCGAAATCAAAATCGCTTATAGTTGGTTTATCTAATACATAATAATTATAATTATGCTGTTCTATTTCAGTCGAAAGGTGTTCTATTTTATGTTGTGCTTCTTTAGGAGTCATATTATAGTTGTAAAACTTTAACAAATTTGTTATTTTTAATATAAATTACATAGTAAATTTGTAAGCAGAAATTAACATCTTGAAAAATCAATTACATAAACTTATTTTTTCACTCATCGTTTGCACGTATGTGTTTTCTGCTGTGGGTATTAAAATTGTTGCACATTACTGTGGCGGCGAATTAGAGAAGATTGCTTTATTTTCAAAACCAACTTCATGTTGCGGAGAAGAAGAGGATTCTGACATGGCTGAAGATGATGGCTGTTGTCAGAATGATTCAAAACATGTTGCTTTCAAATCTGATTTCACTTTTTTTACATTCGTTTCAGATTGTAAGGCTTCAGTTACCGATTTATTTATTATCCCGAATCAGCAAGAGTATTTATCTTTAACGCAAATTCCCCTTTCTGTTTTCCTAATCAATAAAAAAGATCATCCGCCTAATTGGGTTCAGGATGATATTATTTCAATAACTACCTTAAGAATTTGATTTTTTATTTTGTCAATTTTATTGACCTAATAATTTAGTATCATAAATCAAATCTTAAATTTAAAAATCATGAAAACCTTTTTAATATTATTTACTATTTTTCTTTCGTTAGCAGCTAAATCTCAAACAACCATCAAAACATCTACTGTTTCAGTAAAAGGAAATTGTAGCGAATGTAAAGAACGTATTGAAAACGCGGCAGATATTAAAGGCGTTAAAAATAGTGTTTGGAGCGAAGCGGCGCAAGTGTTATCCGTTACATACGATTCAAAAAAAGTTAGTTTAGAACAAATAGAAAAAGCTATTGCAAAAGCTGGACATCAAACGGCTACTCAAAAGGCTGATTCTGCTAGTTATAAAGCATTACCAAGTTGTTGTAAATATGAGTCTACCGACTGTAAGAAAAAGTAATGCGGCTATTAATTTTTCTGTTAATTCTTTGTGCAACACCAAGTTTTGCTCAACTAAAAGGTCGTGTTTTAGAAATCAATTCTAAAAGCGATACTACTGCTGTTGTTGGAGTTGTTTTGTTTTGGAAAAATACGCAAACTGCTACAACCACTAATGAAAATGGACGTTTTTCTATAATAACAAATGCTTCTACAAATCAATTAATTGTAAAAGCTTTAGGTTATAACACGGACACAATAAGCGTTTCTGATACTACTAAATTTATAACGCTTATTTTAAAAAGTGGGATAGAATTAAATGAGATTCAAATAATTTATGAAACAAGTGGCACCGAATTTTCTTACTTAAATCCAATAAAGATTGAAACCCTTGGTGAACGCTCATTAATGAAAGCTGCTTGTTGTAATTTGTCTGAAAGCTTTGAAACAAATCCAAGTGTGGATGTTAATTTTGCAGATGCAATTACAGGAACCAAACAAATTCAAATGCTTGGTTTATCTGGACAATATGCCCAAATTACTAAAGAAAACATGCCTTATTTAAGAGGTTTGGCAAGTGGTTATGGTTTAAGTTTTGTTCCTGGAACGTGGATACAATCCATACAACTTAGTAAAGGCGCTGGTTCTGTCATTAACGGTTACGAAAGTTTTACCGGACAAATAAATACAGAATTACAAAGTCCTGAAACATCCGATAAAATAAATTTCAATACCTACATTAATCAAAATGCACGCAACGAATACAATTTAAATATGAAGCACCGTTTCAATGAAAAATTTTCTGCAGGAATTTTATCTCATGCAAGTTTTAATCCCTTAGTTCAAGATATGAATGGCGATGGCTTTGCTGATATTCCAATTGGTAAACAATACAACATCATGAATAAGTATAGTTATAATACAGGCAAAGGATTTGAAGCTCAATTTGGAGGTGCTTATTTACAAGATAGCAGAACAGGCGGTCAGTTTACGTCAACTGTAAAATCAGATACGGCAGCTTTATATAAACTTAATATTGAAAATAAAAAGTGGGAAGTATTTAGTAAAACTGGTTTTGTTTTCAAAAAGAAACCTGCAACCAGTATGGGTTTACAATTGTCCTATTTAAATCACGATCAAAAAAATACTTATGGATTAAATGCATATAATGGTTTACAAACAACTTTTTATGCAAATTATATTTTTCAAAGTATTATTAAAACAACCAATAATACGTATAAACTTGGAGCAAGTTTTATGAATGATAAAATGGATGAAACATATAAAATATTTCAATATAAACGAGATGAAAGAGTAGGCGGTGCATTTGCTGAATTTGCACACAATAATGGTGAGAAATTTAATATAGTAGCTGGTTTACGTGCTGATTATCATAATTATTATGGATTGTTTTTTACACCACGGTTGCATCTGCGTTATGCTTTAAATAAAAGTAAAACAGTGTTTCGTTTAAGTGGCGGAAGAGCCTTAAAAACTGCAAATGTGTTTTCTGAAAACATGGCATATATGGCAACGTCTCGCGATTGGATTATAGAATCGAGTGATTTAAAAATGCCTTATGGTTTAAATCCAGAAGTTGGTTGGAACTACGGATTTAATTTTACACAAAAAATGAAATTAAATTTTAAAGATGCTTATGTGACAGTCGATATTTATAGAACTGATTTCACACAACAAGTAGTGGCTGATGTCGATAAAAATACGCAGCAAGTTTGGTTTTATAATTTAAACGGACCGTCCTATTCAAATACTGCACAAGTTGAATTTGGTTGGGAAATTCGTAAACGCTTGTTTGTAAAAACTGCCTATCGTTATGTAGATACAAAAGTAAATTATAAAACTGGGTTAATGCAAAAGGCATTTGTTTCGGCTCACAGGGCCTTTATAAATTTGGGTTATGAAACCAAAAAGAAACATTGGTTATTTGATGCAACATTACAATACAATGGTAAAAAACGTTTACCACAAACAACATTAAATCCAACAGAATATCAAAGGGAATCTTATTCACCTGATTTTTATAATGTATTAGCTCAAATTACTTACGTTACTAAAATTAAAAAAGCTGATTTCAGTATTTATTTGGGAGTTGAAAATGCATTGGATTACAAACAGCAAAACCCAATTGTGGCAAGTGATGCACCATTTAGTAAATACTTTGATGCTAGTATGGTTTGGGGTCCAATTTATGGTAGAATGTTTTATGCAGGGTTGAGATTTAAAATTAAATAGTTTAGGATTGTCATACCGAACTTGATTCGGTATCTTTTAGATAGTTAATATTAATATCATGAGATTCTGAAACAAGTTCAAAATGACTTTAAAATGACTTTTGATAAAACTTCAAAATAAAAAACTTCTATAATTGTAAATCAACTATTTTACTAAAAATTTACCGGTTGATAATTCAGAACCATTGTTTATTAATTTATAAAAATATAAACCACTTGATAAATTTCCTTTTTCAAAAGTAAATTCATGAGAATTTACTGGAGATGATTTAATTAACTTTCCAATAACATCATAAATTTGAAACTCAGCATTTGATAGATTAACTGATG
>CAIYSA010000069.1 GCA_903928655.1 uncultured Bacteroidota bacterium | reverse complement strand
TCGGTTAGATGTATTAAAAATTAAATTAAAAAATATGAACAAATTTGAAACAAAAGTATTAGAAAAACTAGAAGAAATATTAAAGGCAATACAAAAACCAATCTTAACCAGAGAACAAGCTGAAAGCCTTATGATTACAAAAGAAGAATTAGAAGATTGTAAAAAAATTGAATTAGAAGATTATAATTTCAAAATAAAATCTGATGGCTGGAAAAAAATATCATCCAATGGATTAAGTTTTTTTGAAAATCCAAAAGGAGATGTTTGGGAAAGTATTGATGGTGATTGTGCTGGTGAGCAATATTTCACTTGGGACTCGGCAATGCGAGAAACTAAAAAAGCAGGAAAGAGAATGCCGACGGATGAAGAATTTTTATTTTTACTGAAAACAAAAGAAGATATAAAAAATCTCATCTTTGCTGGCCACCGCAATACCGATGGCAGTTTCAACAATCGCACCACGAACGCCAACTTCTGGTCGTCGTCTCAGAGTGGTGCTGCTGCTTGGTACCGGTACTTGGATTCGTCGGTCGCCACGGTTTACAGGATCACCGGTTCCAAGTTTAACGGGTTTTCGGTTAGATGTATTAAAAATTAAATTAAAAAATATGAACAAATTTGAAACAAAAGTATTAGAAAAACTAGAAGAAATATTAAAGGCAATACAAAAACCCATCTTAACCAGAGAACAAGCTGAAAGCCTTATGATTACAAAAGAAGAATTAGAAGATTGTAAAAAAATTGAATTAGAAGATTATAATTTCAAAATAAATTCTGATGGCTGGAAAAAAATATCATCAAATGGATTAAATTATCTTGAAAACGAAACACAAGATATTTGGGTAAGTATTGATGGTGATTATGCAGGAGTTCAATATTTCACTTGGAATGCCGCTATGAGAGAAACAAAAAAAGCAGGGAAAAGATTACCCACTGATAAAGAGTTTTCTCTTTTGCTAAAAAATAAAGAAGATATAAAAAATCTCATCTTTGCTGGCTTCCGCAGTACCGATGGCAGTTTCAACGCTCGCACCACGTTCGCCGTCTTCTGGTCGTCGTCTCAGAGTGGTGCTGATGCTTGGAGCCGGGGCTTGAGTTCGTCGCACGCCGCGGTTTACAGGAGCACCGGTTCCAAGGCGCACGGGTTTTCGGTGCGGTGTCTCAAGTAATTAGTAAATTTTAAAACTATGAATGAACAAAAATGCCCTAGATGCGATACTCCTATGCACTGGCAAGAGCGAGCAAGTAAAAACTTTATCAATATTGGAACATTTGAATGCTGGAAGTGCAAAAAAATAATCGCTGGTCATCAAATGCCAGGACACAATCCAGTAATAACAGAAGCTAATAATTAAATTAAAAAATATGCGTGAAATTAAATTCAGAGCGTGGGATAAAAAAGAAAAAGATATAATTTATGGTATTTTGCCATTATCAGACGGAACTTTTTTAATTGAAAACGCAAATTCAGCAAAGTTTGTTGATGTGTATTGTGATGACAATATCGCTCCTAATAATTATGTAATAATGCAATTCACTGGACTCAAAGACAAAAACGGAAAAGAGATTTATGAGGGGGATATTGTAAGGTACACCTTTAGGGATACTACTCCAGTCATTAGAAGTATTGACTATCCAGTTTCTTTTTACGAAGGAGGCTTCATTATTGTAACCATAAACGGAGAACCCATAACATTACGAGATGCTATAAAAGTAAGCAATAAAGCAAATGGACTTGAAGTTATCGGAAACATCTATAAACACAAAGCTAATAATATGATACAAATATTCAGAACAGAGAATGGAGATATTGAGTTTCAATCTCAAGAAGATTTAGAAAGGTATTTTAAGGGAGAAAAACCAGAGCTAACTTTAGTCAAAGAAGGTTATTATAAAGCAAGTTTCTTGAAGAACTAATCACTAATTAAAAAATATGACACAAGAAGATAAGTTATTTATTGCATTATTATTCATATTAACTTGGATGCTAATCATAATCAATTAAAAATATGATAAAAACAAGCATAATGCTAGCGATAGCGACAGTCTTTCTAACGGCTGGAACAATTAAGATAATAATTGAATTATTTTCTGAAAAAGATGCAGATGTGAACAAAATTGATTGTGCTGTTTTTTTGATTGGCTTTGGAATTTTATTTTTAATGCTTGCTTAATATGAATAAAAAAATAAAAGAAATTATACGGGTTATAGGATGGCTTTTAGTTATCTCAATTATTTCAGCGTGGATTAAATCTTTGACGGGAACAAATATTTTACTTATATTTATGTTAATTTTTTTATATAATAAAT
>CAIYSA010000068.1 GCA_903928655.1 uncultured Bacteroidota bacterium | reverse complement strand
TTTTTATTTAAGATTGAAATTTCTTCTTCAAGTAAATTTACTTTTTGCTTATTTCCTGTTAAAGACTCTTCAACCTCTTTACTTGCACGTTGTTTCCAATCTTCTAATTCAAGAATTAATTTCTTCTCACGTTTTTCGGCTAACTCTAATGAGTAAGTCAAAACTTTTAAATCTTCTTTTAGCTCCCCTAATTGCTTACCAAATTTATCGGCAGCCAACATTTTTTCTTCTGTGTTAGTTCCTTGAAATTGATTTAACGATTCTTCTAAATCTCTAATAATTGCAAGGCGCTCATTTTTCTCGAATTGATAAACTTCTATTGTTTTTGATACAACGCTTACGTCATCTAATTTTAAAGAAATGCCATACATTGATAAGTCGCCTTTATTTTCGACTATAGTAGGCGTTAAATCTGTACGAAATAATAAATCTTCGTTAACAATTTTACCAATAGTTTGATGCCAGTCTTTTACATTTTTCTCTAAATATCCGTAAAGCGCATCGCCTTGCACATTTAGTTTTTCTTCAATGGTTTTAATCTCAGTTTTAACACGAATGATTTCATTGTTCGTTTTTTGTATTTGATTTGTTAAAGATGTTTTCAAACGCAACTCTAAACTTTCCCATTCTTTTTGATTGCTTTGTACCAAGTTAGTTTTAATAGCTAACTCACTTTTATTTTTGTAATTAATAGCTCTTAAATCAGCTAATTCAGTTTCTTGTCCTTTAATTTCAGTTTCATAAAAACGGGTATTACGAATTACTTTCTCTTCGGCTTTTAATTCGTTAAACTCAATTTGTTTTGAAGTAACATCAGCATTAAGCTCTGTTAAAGCCTCTTCACGTTTTTGTTTTAATTCAACATCTTTTTTACTGTATTCGTTTTTTTGCAATAATTGTAATTCATTATAGTGATTAAAAATCTCACTAGTTTTTGAATTAATTTTATTGACGTAAGCAGTTTTATCATTTCTTAATTGTTCAACTAACGAAGTATACTTCATTTCAATACTTTGAACATTACTTGTTAGTGATTCGTATTCACGACGTGCAATATTATATTCAACTTGAAGCTTATCACGTTCCGTATTTTTAGTTACGGCTTCGTCAATATTTTTTTCTTTGTATTCTTTTAATTTTTTATTTGCTTCACGGATTGTTCTATCATAATAACCAATTTCTTCGCGAACATCTTTTTGCTTCTCTTCCAAAGCTATTTTTTGATTATCATGAATTTCGGTTACGTTATCCAACTCTTCTTGTTTAGCTTGTGAAGCTTTAATTACAGTTTCGTTTTGCGTTTCCGCATAACGCAAACTACTTCCAAGTTTATCTGCCATTTCCATTTGTGCACCTTTAAGCATATGCACCTGATCATATTTTTTATCAATAAACTCAATTAATTGTTTAGTTTCTTTTTTCAAATATGTTTCAATATCAGAATATTTTTCATTGAACTGTCGCAATTGTCTATCAACTTGCTCCAACTTAATACTACTGTTTTCAGTGGAAAGAGAGTTAGCGATAAAATCTTTAATAAAACGACTATCAATACTGCTTTTCGAACTTAAGAAAACGTTTGTAATAGATTTAGGAATATTTTGATATTTTTCGTTTCCTTTTAATAAATGGAATTTAGTTAAAGTCTTGTCTGTTTCTGTTCCATATAATATATTACGGTAACGCTCAAACGTATCAATTTGACCAGAGTAAAAAATACTACGTTTATCAAAACCAGATAGTACTTCTTTAATTTTAAGAGCTTCGTCATTTTCATTAAAGAAAAAATCAGGAGAATATTCTGCATCTATAAAACGAAACACTAATTTATTATGACGATAAACAATTACAAAAAACGGTTTGTCTTCTGTACGTATTTCATAAATTAAATATGAGTTTTCAAATTTAAAATAATGCTCGTCAAAAGGTTTTTGTGAAGGAGAAATACCCAAACCACGAGTATTTGCGCTATAAAAAAACAAAATTGCACGTTGCAACGATGTTTTTCCAAAATTATTAGTACCAACAAAACACGTATTACCACTAAGTTCCAAATCGGTATACTTTACGTTGGCGATGTTAATTTGTACAATTCTATTTAATATTCTGCAGTTATCCATTTTCTTATTTCTATTATACTTTTGAGATTAATTACTCAATATATTCAACAATTTATTTCTTTCTAATTCCTTTATTAATAATCGTATAAACCTCCATTAACTGATTTCTCTTCTTTTAATTTTGGAGCTTTAGGATCTTTTGGTTTTTCTTTCACTTTTACAGCTGAAGTATTTAAAATAACTATTGGATACAACCCAATTGTTTTTCTTTTTTCATTTACAGTAAGCAAATCTTTACCTAATGTTTTTTCATACCCTAAATTTGGCTCATAAAAAATCATTCCAGATCCATTCAATAAACTTCTTCTGTCAATAACAGTTGCATAATATTCGGGTGATATTTGTCCAGCTAAAAGGGCTTTTACAAAAACATCATTCAATAATTCGTTTTTACTATCAGAGTCATAATTCATTAATATATTGCGAGCAAAAGCACATGCGCGTTTATCTAATAACTTCATATTAGGAAAACCAAACTGTTTAATATTTTTTATTAAATCATTTGCAACTAAAGAATCTGCTTTTCTTTTATCTTTAATCATTTTATATTTCGATTTAAAATCAGGCGTTACTTTGCTACAAGATGGATTGCTAATACATTTTGTGCAAAAATCAAATGCAGCAATGTAAACAGGAGTTCCATATTTTTTATTATCCTCATAATAACCATATAATTCATTTTCCCAACTAGTATTTCTATTTGCTATCCCTTCATTTGTCCATTTTGCGATACTACCATTGTATTCTTTTTTTGTGTTTTGATTATAAAAAATAATATCAGCAAATTTACTACTATCAATTTCATAACCACCTTTAATTGCGTTTTCTAAAAAATGTAAGGCTTTATACTCTTCTTTAATTGATAAAGCACATAAAGCGGCGTTAAAAAAATGGGTTGGGTTTACTTCACCTTTATAATTATCAAACGCATTATCAAACTTAGCATAAGCCTGCATTAAGGAATCCTTTTTATACATTCGTTCAGCTGCAGAAATATTTTTATGAAAGTTTATAAAAACAGTATCAACTGTTGAGTATTTAGTTTGAGAACTTATCTTAAGCGCAACAAAAAAACAAAGGATAATGATTAATTTCATATTTTTTATTTTAATTATAAATTAAACCTTGAGAATCACTTGTATTAGATCCGTCTTCATAGATTGCAACTGAATTGATAATTTCTAATAAATAGGAATAAGAATCTAATACTTTATAAGATTCCGTTTTTTCGTCTTCTAATTCTAAAAAAGAATCACGACTCATAAGATCACAAATTTCGCGCACTTTATTATGTAACGTTTCTGAACGGTATAACGGAATTTTTTGTAATTTTTGTTTTAAACGAACATTAGCATTACATTCTTCGGCTATTTCTCCTGGACGAAAACGAGAACCTATTCCAATTTTATTATCCATACTTGCAAATAAATCAATGATATCGATATAACGCTCAAAACGTTCAAGTTTCTTTTCAATTTCACTATTCGGTTCGCTTAATTTAGCGAAGTAAAAAAAATTATTTCCTCTCTCAATATTATATCTGATAACATTAAAGTACGCTTGAAGTCTGTCAAAATTTTCAGGATTATTAATTACATCATACAATCTATTCATTCCATCACGACTTCCATTACTAGAGATAAAAGCACCACGAGCCATCACAGAAAAAATATCGTGTGTTTGTTTAGGTAAATTAAAATTTATTGAGTCTTCCATGTTGTCTTTTTGAGTTTTAGTTTTAATCGTAACTATTTAACTTTTTCTTTTTTTTCTTTAACTGGTAATATTAAAGTATAGCCTAATCGTTTCTTTAATTTGGTTTCATCTTCAATATAATCATGATATTGAAGTCTATATTTAAAATCTAATTTGGTTTGGTATTCCATTGCAATTTCAACAAATAAAGAAAGTCTGTCCTCAAAAGTAACGTTACCAATGGCTTTAGGGAATTTATATTCAATTAAATATTCAAATAAATTTTGTTTTGTTTGAGCTAAAAAACGTTCTACTAATTTTTCAGTGTCTAGTTTGATATTTTGTTCAAGCCCTTTATCCTTAAAGTTAACCGACATTTTATCGGCAACTCCACGAACCATTAAGCGAGTGATTTTATATTTTTCTGCAATTCGTTTGCACAATACATGTCCTTCATCACTATACAAAAACTCGATTGGAATTTTTGTTTTTGGTGTTTTATGTCCATTATGTTTTAATGTATTTATACCTTGTACAATTTCTCTAAAGTTAGTTTTGAAATGTAAAGCTCCATGATCTTTAACTTCTTTTAATCGTTGTGCTTTTTTATAAACATCTAATTGAAACTGAATTTTATTAATAAAGTCCGTAATATCAGTTTGTATTTCAATTAAGAAATCCAAATTTTCAATCAAACTTGATTTTAAGGAAGTAACAATACCAAACAACTCGGTATCATTAGTAATATTAAACAATACGCGCGTTTCATCAACAATTGAAGATGTTTGTTTTATAAAATCAATAATTGTATCACGCTTTTCACGGTAATCTTCAAGCTTCTGTAATTTAATGCGGTAGTTACCTTCATTTTTATAGGTATCATCTACATTTTTTTGAAGTTTAATAATTTCTCTAGTAAGTGTTGTATTTATTCGCTTTAAATATTTTTTTATGCTTCGTAAAAACCGCATTTCGCGAGCCTCTTGATAAAAGCGAATGTGACGTTTTAATTCATTAATATAATCGTTTATAAAGCCAGGAGTAACTTCTCCAATTTCCATAAAGTCTTCAAACATGCTTACCACAGCATCATTCAAACTGACTACATTTTCATATTCAAATAAAATATCAAGAGAAACTAATTTACGATATTGCTCTTCACTAATATCACCCCTACCCAATAATTCATTTACTGTAATTTGATCGCGTTGACCAAACAACAATTCTATAACACCGCGATTGGTGTATAAATTTGACAATAAATCTTTTACATTAACTTGTAAACTCATTAATACGATTATGTTTAATACATAAAAATACGAAGGCTTTAGTGCCTATTAAAGTTGGGTTATCAACAAAAAACAGAGTAATTAACCGAAATCATAAATAGCAAATTGTAAGTGCTTGATAAATAGCTTTTTTATTGTTAATATAAAGTTGATAATGGAATCATACAACTATCTGAATTCAAATATTTGATGCTCACAGCTACAATGAAAAAAAGAGTTTCCATTTAGCCGAGATATTAAGTCAAATTCTGTTTGTATTTTAAAAATAGGTAGTAGTTTTACAAGATTAAAAATTCAATTTTATGACAGATATAGAAATTGCACAATCCGTTACTCCAATAAATATTAAAATCATTGCTAAAAAACTTGGCATTGACGAAGATAATATTGAAATGTATGGCAAATACAAAGCAAAACTTCCACTACATTTTATTAATGAAGAAAAAATAAAATCTTCGAAATTAATTTTAGTAACCGCATTAACACCAACGCCAGCAGGTGAAGGGAAAACAACGGTATCTATTGGGTTAAACGAAGGATTAAATAAAATTGGAAAAAAAAGTATAGTTGTTTTAAGAGAACCATCATTAGGTCCTGTTTTTGGAATAAAAGGAGGAGCTGCTGGTGGCGGTTATTCGCAAGTAATTCCAATGGAAGATATTAATTTACATTTTACGGGTGATTTTTCTGCCATTGAAAAAGCAAACAATTTTTTGGCAGCAATTATTGATAATGTCATTCAAAATAATGAGCACGAAATAAAAATTGACCCAAGAACAGTAGTTTGGAAACGAGTGATTGACATGAACGATAGAAGTTTACGAAATATTATTATTGGAATTGGCGGTAAGGCAAATGGCATAATGCGCCAAGATGGTTTTAATATTACGGCTGCTTCCGAAATTATGGCAATCCTTTGTTTATCAAATAGTATTTCTGATTTAAAAGAAAAACTAGGTAATATTTTTATTGGCTTTACATATACAAATCAACCTGTATATGCACGCGATTTAAAAGCGCAAAACGCAATGACTATATTATTAAAAGATGCCATTCAACCAAATTTAGTTCAAACCCTTGAAGGTAATCCTGCAATTATACATGGAGGGCCATTTGCAAATATTGCACAAGGAACCAACTCTATTTTAGCTACAAAAATGGGATTATCATTAGGAGATTACGTGGTTACTGAAGCAGGTTTTGGTGCAGATTTAGGTGCAGAAAAATTCATGAATATTAAATGTGGTTATGGAAAATTAAAACCAAGTGTAGTAGTAATTGTTGCAACTATTCGCGCGTTAAGACATCACGGTGGCGCATTATCAAGTGAATTAAATACCCCTTCATTAGGTAAAATAAAAAAAGGATTTTGTAATTTAGAAAAACATATCGAAAACATTAAAAAATTTGGTATTAATCCAGTTATTGCAATCAACCATTTTGTTACTGATAGCGATGAAGAAATTAACGAACTCATAAAACTATGTGCTGATTTAAACGTGCAAGCAGTTCTTAGTAAAGGTTGGTTATTAGGAGGAAACGGCACAGAAGAATTAGCAAAAGCTGTTATTTTAGAAATTGAAAAAACAGAAATAAATACCTTTAAACCAATTTATGAATGGAACTCGTCTGTAAAGCAAAAAATTGAAACTATCGCTAAAGAAATTTATGGCGCTGATGGTGTTGATTTTAGTGCTAAAGCAGAGCAAGATTTAAAACGCATAGAAAAATTAGGGTTATCTAAATTGCCAATTTGCATGGCAAAAACACAAAAATCTTTTTCGGATAATGAATCACTCATAGGCAGACCAACACATTTTAGAATTACCGTTCGTGAATTTGAAATTGCGGCAGGAGCAGGATTTTTAATTCCCATTATTGGCAACATGATGAGAATGCCAGGATTGCCGTCAATTCCAGCTTCCGAAGGAATGGATATTAATGATGATGGAATTATTAGTGGCTTGTCTTAATTTAAACTCTACTTTTACTTATGCTATTTATAAAACAACTTTATTCAATACAAAAAACAGAACTTTTTTCAAACCTTTTTGAAGATTATATTCAACAAGATGAAAAAGTAAAACCGTTTTATAAATACCATATTGATAAAAAAGATTTTGAAAATTATATTCAAGAGCAACACTTTGATTATTTAAACAGACCCGTTTTAACAGAAACTTTATTAAAACAATCAAAATTAGTTTCAAATACGAATTCAATAACAATTGACTACATAAATTCATTAAGCAATGAAAATACATTTACAGTAACTACAGGTCATCAATTGTGCTTATTTACTGGACCTTTATATTTTATTTATAAAATAATTTCTACCATTAATTTATCTAAAACATTAAAAGAAAAATTTCCAAACAAAAATTTTGTACCTGTATATTGGATGGCAACTGAAGATCATGATTTTGAAGAAATAAATCATGCCAATGTATTTGGAAAAAAAGTAGTTTGGCATTCTACAGAAAAAGGAAGTGTTGGGGATTTTAAAACAGAAAATTTAAAAGATGTTATTGAAGAATTAAAAATAATTTTAGGAGAGAATGAAAACGCAACTCATTTAATTCAGTTATTTGAAGATGCATATTTAAAAAATAAAAACTTAGCAGATGCCACAAGATATCTGGTAAATGAACTATTTGGAGCTTATGGATTAATTACATTAGACGGAAATGATAAGGCCTTAAAACAATTATTTATAGAAGAGTTTAAAACAGATATTTTTAAAAATACAACATTCGAAATTGTTACAAAGACAATCGACAAGCTAAAAGAAAATTACAGTGCTCAAGTTTCACCACGATTAATAAATGTATTTTTTACAGAACCAAACTTAAGAGAACGTGTTGAAAAGCAAAATGACAAGTATAAAGTTTTAAATACAGATATAAGTTTTAGTAAAGAAGAATTAGAAAATATCATTAATACAACTCCTGAAAAACTTAGTCCAAATGTAGTTTTACGACCATTATACCAACAAAAAATATTACCAAATATTGCTTACGTTGGTGGCCCGGGTGAATTAGCGTATTGGTTAGAATACAAAACCTTATTTGAAAATTACAACATTAATTTCCCCATTTTAATGCCACGTAATTTTGTGATGCTAATTGACAAAGGCACACAAAGCAAAATCAAAAAATTAAATTTAGAAACAGAATCGATTTTTAAAGATGGTGAAGATTTAGTGAAAGCATTTATTAAAACGGAACATGCTGATGTAAATTTAAATGAGTTTAATGAACCATTAAACACTGTCTTTAATTCAATAGCAGAGCTAGTTTCAACCATTGATAAATCTCTTATAGGCAGTGTTGAAGCTGAAAAACAAAAAACTTTAAATGGAATTTTATCACTCAATCAAAAAATCAACAAAGCGCTGAAACAAAAATCAGAAACTGATATCAACCAAATTTGGGCCATTAAAGCGAAACTATTTCCAAACAATATACCACAGGAGCGTTACGATAATTTCAGCATGTATTATAGCAAATATGGGAAAGAATTTATTGAAACTTTATTTGAAGAATTAACCTATAATTTAGAGCCTTTTGAATACAACGTGTTATTAGAAAATTAATTACTATAATTCCTCTTCTACAACTTCTTTACCTCTCAAGGTTTTATAAAGCGAAACTAATTGTTTACGAAAAATAAAAGCAATCATTAAATAAGGAACGGCCATTAAATACAAAATACCAGTATTTAAGTTTTTAGCAATTGAGTTTGGACCATCTTGGCTACTTTTAACAACTTGTTTACACATAGCGCATTGTGCTTCTAAATCATTTGGAATAAAAGCAACAATAATTAAAACGATAATTATTATATAATATTTTTTCATGAAGCAAAATTAAGCATTATTTCAACATTATCACAGCCCACATTCTTCCAGTTTTACCTTTATCTCTTCTGTAAGAAAAAAAGTCTGGCTCTGTTGTGCATCTATTCATCTCCCATATATTTTCGGGTTTAATACCACTTTCTATGGCAACAAAACGATTAGCTTCCAATAAATTTAAATGTCGGCCATTCCAACAGAAATCAGGAAAATGATGGTCTTTAAATTGAGAAATAACATCTTCGCTCACTTCATAGTTTTGCTGACTAATCCCTTGTCCAATTGCTATCTTTATATGTTCAGTTTCTGCACCCAATAAAACCATTTCGTGTATTGTATTATTTACAATTCGTGCTAACGTTCCTTTCCAACCACAATGAGCTGCACCAATCACACCATTCTTTTCATCCGAAAATAAAATAGGGTAACAATCTGCTGCGCCAACAGCAATGGCTAAGTTTTTTTTATTAGTAACCAAAGCATCGCCAGTTTGTTTGCCTATAATTCCTTGGCAAACTATATTGCTATGAATTTGATTCAAATATGAAACCTGATTCATTTCAATTCCTAAATCAGCTAAGGCGCGCAATCTATTTTCAGCAATATTTTTAGGTAAATCATCTATTCCGCCTAAATTTAAACTATTGAAGGGTCTTGGAGAAACTCCACCATTTCTTGTAGAAAAACCGTGAGTTACGTTTATGTTTGAACTTTTTAACCAATACATTTTTATAGTATTTACCACTCAAAAATAGTAAATTAGCCCTTTAAAAATAATTAAATAATAATACCATTGACTTTCAACGACTTTAATTTCGACATAACATTACTTGATGGATTACAATCCATGGGTTTTAAACAACCTACTCCAATTCAACAAGAAGCAATTCCTGTAATACAATCAGGTAAAGATTTAATAGCATGTGCGCAAACTGGCACAGGAAAAACTGCAGCATTTGTTCTCCCAATTTTAGATAAAATAATCAAAACCAATAAACGCCATTTAAACACATTAATTATAGCGCCAACACGTGAATTGGTTTTACAAATTGACCAACAAATTGAAGGTATAGCCTACTTTTGTGGTGTAAGTTCAATAGCCATTTATGGTGGTGGAGATGGTGTTGTTTGGGAACGTCAAGCAAAATCATTAAGAGAAGGAGTTGATATTGTGATTGCAACACCAGGGAGATTAATTGCATTACTACAACAAGGTGATGTGAAATTTGACACCATTGAACATTTAATTTTGGATGAAGCTGATCGTATGTTAGACATGGGATTCGCTGAAGACATTAAAACCATTTTAAAATATATTCCTGAAAAGCGCCAAACTGTTATGTTTTCAGCTACGATGGCTCCTAAAATCAGAAATTTAGCAAAAGCTTTATTAACAGAACCTGAACAAATAAATATTGCGATCTCTAAACCCGCTGCTGGTATTGTACAGCAAGCCTATGTTGTTTATGAAAATCAAAAAGAAAATTTATTGAAGGAAATTTTAAAAAATGAAGACTTTAATTCGGTTATCGTTTTTTCTTCAACTAAAGAAAAAGTTAAGGATTTATACCAAACATTTAGTCGATTAAAATATTCAGTGAAAGGTTTTTCTTCTGATTTAGAGCAAACAGAACGTGAAGAAATTATGCGTGATTTTAAAGCAAAACGTTTGCGCATTTTAATTGGAACAGATATTTTATCTCGCGGCATTGATGTTGACGGAATTTCTTTGGTTGTAAATTTTGATGCTCCGCCTGACCCAGAAGATTACATTCATCGTATTGGAAGAACGGCTCGTGCTGAAAAAGCAGGTGTTGCTATCACTTTTATTAACGAAAAAGACCAGCCTCGCTTTGCCTCCATTGAAGCATTAATGGGAATGGATGTTATGAAAATGGAAATTCCTGAAGCCTTTGGAAAAGGGCCAGAATATAACCCTGAAGCCAATAAAAAGAAATTTGATAAGCCTCGTCCTTCAAACAATCATTCAAAATCTGGTGGTAATAAAAAATCATTTCACGGACCAAAAAAATAAAAAAAAT